>NZ_JBHVRX010000017.1:111348-184581 GCF_042885515.1 Streptomyces sp. NPDC058052
CAGGGCGTGGGATCCCTCCTTCTTTTTCAACAATTAGTTGCGGTCGGGTTGTTTTCCGGTGTGGTGGTTGGGGCCGCCACCCCGCGGGACCCCCCCCGCCCCCTCCTCCGTACGCATCCGACGTACGCATCCGATCAAGGAGTACGCATCACCATGGCCCGTTTCGACGTCAACGCCGCCCGCGCCCAGCGCCAGGAGGGCCGCAGCCGCTCCTGGACCTTCGAGCTGGACGGCGACACCTTCACCCTCCCGACCGAGCTCTCCCGCGCGACCGCGAAGGGCCTGCGCAAGCTCGACGACAACGACGTGGACGGCCTGCTCGCGCTCCTCATGGGCCCGGAGCAGTTCGCCCGCTTCGAGGAGCACGAGGTCACCATGCAGGACATCGCCGCCGTCCTGGAGGCGTACGGCCAGGAGACCGGGCTCGGCCTGGGGGAAGACTGAGCCTCGTCGAGTTCGTCGACGAACACGCCGAGGCCCTTGAGGCGGACCTGATCCGCTACTACGGGACCGACATCCTCGACTGGCACCGGGGCGAGCTGTCCAGCCGGCGGCTGCTGGTGCTGATCAAGCACCTGCCGCGGGAGAGCGCGCTCCAGCGCCAGATCCACGGCGAGGCCGCCGAGTGGTCGGTCACCGACCACCTGCTGGCGGCGGCGGTGGACCACCTGGCCGTGGGTAACTGGATGTTCACCTGCGTCAACAGCGGCGAGGACAGCGATCCGCCGGAGTTCCCGCAGGCGGTACCGCGGCCGGGGTCCCAGGAGGACGAGGCCGCCGACGCCGACGCGGACGGGGAGGACACCGGGACCGGGGCGGCGGACGGGGCGACCGCTCCGCCGGCCGGCGCCGTCTCCCCCGGCGAGCTCGCCCGCTTCTTCGGCTGACCGCCCGCCCGCCCCGCCGGTTGCGCCCTCCCCGAGTCCGTTCCCGTCAGGGGGCGGACTCCGGAGGTGCTTCCTGGGCGCGTTCGGCGGCCAGTTCCTCCTCCAGCGCCTTGGCGCGTTCGGAGAGGCGGCGGGTCCTGCGGGGCTCGGGGTCCCGGCGTTCGCCGGTGGTACCGCCCTGCTGGACGGGGACGGGGGAGAGCGGCGGGACGATCGGCCGGCCGCCCTTGCCCCGGACGACCTTGCGGACGGGCTGCGCGTTGCGCCGGGCGCGGCCCTCCTGGGCCGTGACCAGGGCGTCGGGCGCCGTCGCGTCGGGCGCGGGCTCCTTGCCGTGCTCGGGCTCGGGCTCGGGCTCGTCGCCGTACCCGGTGCCGGGCTCGTCCCCGTACCCGGCGCGGGGCTCCGGCTCCGGCGCGGAGCCCTGGTCGAACAGCTCGCGCTCCCGGCGCACCCGCTTCTCCGCCTCGACGACGGCGGCGGGCGGTTCGAGGAGCCGGGCGAAGGGCAGGGCGATGACCCGGGCGCCGTCCTGCGGCCCGGTGTCCCTGCGGCGCTGCGGCCGTCCGACGCCCCGGCCGTCGCCCTGCCCCTGGGCGTAGGCGTCGGCGACGCGGCGCTCGTACTCCCGCCGGATGCGCGGGAGTTCGTCGGAGACGGCCTCGGCCCAGCCGGAGGTGAAGGCGGTGGTCTCCCTGCGGTCGATCTCGGACCGGGGGATCACGACGAGCTCCTCGGGGGCGTACCCGAGGGCGTGGACGAGTTCGGAGAGCCGTGCGAAGAGGTGCGGGAGATCGGGATGGGAGGCGAGCCAGTCGACCACGCGGTCCCGCCGGTCGGCATCCGGGTCCGTGTCCATGTGTCAGTGCTGCCTTCCAGCCCCCTGGGGTCCCCGCGCGCCCCTCGCGCCCCGTGCCGTCCCGGGGCGGTCGGGCCCGGGAGAGCGCCCTCCAGGTTACCCGGTCGAATTTTCGTTCCGATCACCGCCAACTCGTTCGGGAACCTGACGAGAAGACACACCGTCAGCCCCATCTCGCTCGACAAACCTCGAACAGATGTTCCACACTCTGTTCGCACAGTAGTTCGATAACGTGGTGCCCCCGCGCTCTCCGCACGCACGCGGCGCCGCCACGCACGCACGGGCAAGCAAAGGAAGGCAGGCGTCCATGACTCAGCCGGGCGAGGCATCGCGACCGCACATCCCCCTCCAGGATCGCCTCCGCCGGCTCCTCGACGGACCCGCCGCCCTCGACAAGAGAGCCCTGCTCGGCACCCTGTACGCCGAGGTCTCCCGCCGCGAGACCCTCGCGTACGCCGCCGGCTGGAACGACGCCCTCGCGACGACGCGGCGCGGCACCCGCCGGGACACCGACGCCTAGCCGCAGCGCACGCCCCTGCGCACGAGCCCCTGCCGGGATCCGGCAGGGGCTTTTCGGCGCTTGGCCCGCACGGGCCGGAAGCGGAGCAACCATGGACGCGAAGTACGAACAGCTCGACACGAAGATCTCCGGTCTCCGGGACTACCTCACGAAGAGCGACGAGCCCGGCAAGCTGCCCACCACGACCTGGATGGAGAAGCAGCTCGCTCCGGTCAACAAGCTGATCGCGGACCTCAAGGCGGAACAGGAGAAGGTCGCCGAGGAGGTCACCAAGGCTCCGTGGGAGGAGACCCTGGAGCAGCTCGGCCTCGGCTTCGTGGCCGAGATCATCAAGAAGTTCTCCGAGGCCGGCGTCCTGGCCGCCGTCGGCGCCGCCCTCGTCGCCGTCGGCGGCCTCATCATCCCCGTCCTCCTGACCGCGCTCGGCGCCCTCATCGTCTTCACGATCCAGCAGGCGATCGCCAAGAAGACCGGCGGCACCACGATCGGCCTGCGCCCGGACGGCACCTTCGGCCGGCGGAACATGCAGGACATCGAGAACGAACGGAACGGCATCGCCCCCGGCGGCATCGCCGACCTCCCGGCGGACGCCAACTTCGACGCCCTGCGCACCCAGCTCGAAAAGCTCAACCCGCACCTCGCGAAGTTCAACCTCCACGCCCCCTCCTTCGTCTCGAACTTCCGCAAGATGCCGTCCAAGGGCGCCGAGGCGAAGGCGGAGGTCGTCGAGAAGATCGCCGCGGCGGTCAAGGACGTCGACCACCTGAAGCTGGGGCTGGTCGCGAGCGGCATGGGCAAGATCACCGGCGCCGTGAAGCAGTCGAACCCCCGGAAGACCTCCAAGTTCGCCGAGGCCATCGGCAGGCTGAAGCTCGCCATGAAGGACCTCGACGTCGACAAGGTCCCCAAGATGGCCACCTTCCAGAACGCGGCCGACGCGGCCGGCGAGCTCGCCCGGCACACCGGGACCCTCTCCCGGCACATGGGCGCGTTCGCCTCGGCGGTCCGCGAACTCAACGGCGAGATGACCGGCGGCGGCGCCCCCGCCCCCAGCTGATCTCCACCCACCCCCCGGAAGGAGGAGACCCATGTCCCTCGTCAGAAACCTCAGGAACGCGTCGACCGCCCTCGGCGGCTTCAGGACCCAGGCGTCCGGCGCCGGCGGCTCCGTCAGGAAGGTCGGTGACGCCGGGCGGTCCGCGTCCGGCCAGCTCAGGACGCTGCGTACGAACGCCCAGGGCGCCGGCACCCAGCTGAAGAACCTCAAGACCGCGTCCGACCAGGCCGAACGCGCCATGAAGAAGGCCGGCGACACCGCCCAGTCCGCCGGCGGCAAGCTCGGCAGATACGAATCCGGCGCCGGCAAGGCCGCCAAGGGCCAGGACAGGCTCAACACGTCCATGAAGGGCAACTTCCTGGTCCGCCTGCTCGAACTCTTCATGCCGCTCATCGAGGCCATCGTCGACATGGCGCTGCGCTCGAAGACGATGCAGACGGTCCTGAAGAAGGCGTTCAGCGCCGTCAAGAGCGTCATCAGCTCCGTCATGAAGGCCGTCGGGCCGATCATGAAGAAGGCCGGCAGCCTCATCAAGACGGTCTGGAACGGCATCAAGAAGGCCGTCTCCAGCGTCGTCAAGGCCGTCGCCACCGTCATCAAGACCTACGTGAAGATCTGGAAGACGGTCATCACCACGGTCATGAAGGCGATCAAGAGCGTCATCAGCACCGTCTGGAACGGCATCAAGCGCGTCATCACCCCGGTGGTGAACTGGATCAAGAGCGCGATCCCCAAGGCGTTCAGCGCCGTCAAGGAGAAGATGTCGTCCATCTGGAACGGCCTCAAGGGCATCGCGTCCCGCGCCTTCGACGGCATCAAGAGCGGCGTCAAGGGCCCGGTCAACGCCGTCATCGGCCTGATCAACTCCATGATCCGCGCCATCAACCGCGTCAAGGTCTCCGTCCCCGGCTGGGTCCCCGTCGTCGGCGGCAAGACCTTCGGCGTCAACATCCCGACCATCCCGATGCTCGCCACCGGCGGTGTCGTGATGCCCCGCTCCGGCGGCGTCCCCGCCATCCTCGCCGAGGCCGGCGAGGCCGAGGCCGTCCTGCCGCTCTCCAAGCTCGACCGGCTCCTCGCCCTCACCGCCCGCCGCGCCCGCCAGGCCCAGGGCCCGAGCGCCGCGGCCGGCACCGGGCTGCACATCGAGCACTATCACGCGGCCCGCGGCAGCGACCCGCACGCCACCGCCGACGCCCTCATGTACCTGGTGAAGGCGCGTGGAGCCCGGGCATGAGTGCCGCGCTCGCCGTGCCCCGCGTCGTGATGCCCTCCTTCCGGGCGGTCATCGGCCCGATGGGCGGACTCCGGCAGGGTGCCGCCGGGGCGACCGGGGCGGTGCGGAACCTCCGCCAGGCCGTCCAGCGGGCCTCCTCCGGGGTCGGCGCCCTCGTCACCGCCGCCCGTGACGCCGGCACCGCCGCCCGCGTCCTCGGCCAGAACTCCGCCGGCACCGGCACCGCCCTCGCCACGCTCCGCCGCTCCCCCGCCGCCACCCGCCTCAAGCGGGTCGCCACCGCCGCCGGCAAGGCCCGCCGGGCCGCGGGGCGGATCGGCACCGGGGCCGGCGCGGTCCTCGGACTCCTCCTGCCGCTGCTGCCCGTCGCCGATGTCGTCACCGGCCTCATGGGCACCTTCGGCACCTTCATGACCGTCGCCTCGGTCGCCATGACAGGCGTCAACGTCGCCATGCGGGCCAACCCGCTCGGCTTCCTCGTCGGCCTGATCGTGCCCATCGCCGCGTACCTCGTCGAACTCGCCGTCAACTCCGAGACCGGGCAGCGGATCGTCCGCCAGGTCCTCCAGCAGGCGCTCAGGACCGTCCAGTCCGTCTGGAACTTCCTCAGCCCCTTCATGAAGGCGCTCGGGAAGGCCGTCGGGACCTACGCCAAGGCGTACCTGACCGTCTTCACGACCGCGCTGAAGATCGTCGGCTCGGCCATCGGCGGGATCTCCCGGATCGGCTCCGCCGTGCGCTCCGCGAGCAACGCCCTGAGCGGCATCGCCTCCCGCACCCTCGGCGGCCTCAAGAGCGCCGTCCAGCCCGTCGTCCGCTGGATCACCGACAAGATCCCCGGCTTCTTCCGCACCGCGAAGGACGCCGTCGCCAAGGCCCTGAACGGCATCGGCGACCTCGTCCAGGGCGGCCTCAGCGCCGTCCTCGGCGTGATCAAGGGGCCGATCAACGGCCTGATCGCCTTCGCCAACTGGATCATCGACGGGCTCAACGAGCTGAGCTTCGAGATCCCGCTCACCGGCAAGAAGTTCGGCGTCACGCTCGACAGGATCCCGATGCTCGCCGAGGGCGGCATCGTCGCGCCCCCCGAGGCCGGCGAGTACCGCATCGACGCGCTGGACGAGCTGGAGCGCCGGCGCGTCCCGGCGCTCACCGAGCCGTCCCCGCGCCCGCTCCGCGTCCGGGAGTTCCGCGAGGAGCCGGGCGCCGGCCCCCGGGCCGCGGCGGAGGACCTGCTCTTCCTCCTCACCGCCCACGCCCGCGCCGGCGCCGAGCAGCCGGTCCTGACCTGACGACCCCGCCCACCCCCGAAGTGAGGTGACGGCCCCATGGCCGAGACCACGACCCCGTACGCCGCAAGCAACCCCCTCGCCGACCTCGCGCCCGGCTCCCTCATCACCCAGGACGGGCAGATGCAGTGGGCCGGGCTGCTCATCGGCCCCGGCACCCCCTTCGCCGTCGACAAGTCCGGCCTGACCGGCTGGGAGGACCTGCCCGAGTACGACTCCTCCGACGCCGACCGTCCGACCTCCCACGGCGCCTGGCCCGGCTCCCGCTACGCCAAGCCCCGCAGGACCGGCGGCACCATCGTCCTGATGCCCGGGCACGGCGGCGCCCCCACCGCCGTCCGGGCCCTGCGGCAGGCGCTGGCCCTGCTCGACGAGGAGCGCTGGCTCGCCGTCCGGCTGCACGGCGAGACCCTCGCCGTGCGCGCCCGGATCGCCCAGCGCGTCGTCCCCGCCGACCAGGGCTTCGCCACCCAGGGCAGCTCCCGCATGTCCGTCCAGTGGCTGGCCGCCGACCCGCGCCGGTACGTGGTCAACGAGCAGATCGCCACGACCGTCCCGCCGCAGCCGGAGGCGGGCATCACCTGGCCGCTGACCTGGCCGCTCAACTGGGGCGAGGCCAAGAGCACCGGCGACGCCGTCGTCGAGAACACCGGCTCCGCCCCCTCCCACCCGGTGATCGTCTTCCGCGGCCCCTGCTCGATGCCGAGCGTCACCGAGCGGATCAGCCGCCGCCGGCTGCGGTACGCGATCGACCTGGCCGCCGGCGACGAGCTCACCGTCGACACCCGCGCGGGCACCGTGATGCTCAACAACTCCGCCTCCCGGCTGCACACGGCGATGGCCGACTCCACCCCGGAGGAGCTCTTCGTCCTGGAGCCCGGCCGCACCGACCTGTCCTTCCGGCCCGAAGAGGGCACGGAGCAGGCCCTGATGACCGTCCGCTGGCGCAGCGCCGAGTGGTGACGGCCGTGTGACCCCCGGCCGCCGCGCGCCGCCGCCCGGCGGCCGTACCCCTTCCCTCCCCTACCCCGAGGTGACCCCATGACCGTACGAGCCGCCTGGCTCCACTCCGACGGGCAGACCCGCGAGGACACCCGCATCACCCTCGCCGCCCTCCTCACCCCCAGCGGCCAGAGCGCCGAAGAGACCCCGCTCCGCTCCCGGGCCGGCATCGTGCCGGGCGGGTTCGTGCTCACCGGCAGCGCGCCCATGCAGGCCACGATCGGCACCGGCCGCGCGATCGTCCAGGGCAAGGACACCGCCCAGGGGGCGTACCTCGTCGCCGTCACCGCGCCGGAGAGCCTGACGCTGGAGGACGGCCACGCCCAGTACGACCGGATCGACCTGATCGAGCTGGCCGTCGTCGACGACGCCTACGACCGGACCGGCGAGACCACCGCCGTCGTCCGCCTGGTCAAGGGCGAGCCGGACGCCTCCCCGACCGCCCCCGCGAGCGGCCACGGCAGCGTGCTCCCGCTGTACACGGTCAAGGTGCCGAAGGGCACCTCGGCCGGCACCGGCGGCATCACCTGGAACGGCGCCGGCTCGGCCGTCACCACCCAGCACTGGCCGGCCGTCGCCCTCGGCGGGATCATGCCCACCAGCGGATACAAGGGCGCGTACGCCGGCCAGTACCGGGACACCTCCGGGCTGCTCCAGCGCTGGGACGGCACCACCTGGGTCTCGTACCCGAAGGCGATCGGCGGGATCGCGCCGGTCGGCACCGCCGACGGCGCCTACACGGGACAGTTCCGGGACACCGGCGGCGGCCTCCAGCGCTGGGACGGCACCGCCTGGCAGTACGTCGAGGGCGCCTCCACCGTCCTGTTCGGGGCGACCCAGTGGTCGACCGCCCAGCAGCAGACGCTCGCGGCCAACACCTGGACCCCGATCAGCCTGCCCACCGTCGAGGTCGACGACGCCAAGGCATGGAACGGCCTCACCTACACCGTCCCGCGCACCGGCTGGTGGCGGCTCAACGGCCACGTCACCTACGCCAACGACAGCCAGACCGGCATGCGCGGCGGCCGGATCACCATCAACGGCGGCAACCACCCCCGGGTGACCTGGCTCGGCCCCGCGGGCAACGGCGCCGTCTGCGTCGGCGGCAGCGCGCTCATCCGGCTGGTCACGGGCGACACGCTCCAGCTCTCCGGCTACCACACCCACACCGCCTCCGTCCGCACGCTCGGCGGCTCCGGCTACGGCTGCACGCTCGCGGCCCAGTGGATCCGGTCCTGACCCCCACCGCCACCGCCCCGACTCCCGACAGGAGAACCCCGTGAACCTGCGCAGCAGCTGGACCGTCGAGACCGGCCAGACCCGCGAGGACACCCGCCTCACCCAGACCGGCGTCACCACCCTCGCCAACCCCGTCCAGGTCCGCTCCGGCGTCCTGCCCGGCTCCTACGACGGCCAGTACCGGCTCGCCGCCTTCTGGACCTTCGGCTCCGCCCCGATGACCGCGACCGTCTCCGAGGGCCGGGCCGTCATCCAGGGCGAGATCTCCCAGGGCGCCTACCCGGTGACCCTGCCCAACGCCGAGACGCTCACCTTCGCGCCCGGCAACGCCCAGTACGGCCGCATCGACCTGATCGTCCTGAAGATCTACGACGGCCTGTACGACGACAACCAGCGGTACGAGGCGAAGCTGGAGATCATCCAGGGCGCCCCCGAGGCCACCCCGCAGGTCCCGCCCGTCCCGGAGCGCTGCCTCCCGCTGTACGAGGTCCTCGTCCCGGCCGGCGCCAGCGCGGGCAACGGCGGCATCCCGTGGGACACCTCCCTCACGGACCTGCGCACCCCGGTCGTCGCCCTCGGCGGCATCCTCCCCGTCGAGGGCCAGGTCCACCCGGGCGCCTACCCGGGCCAGTACCAGGACGCCGGCGGCGCGCTCCAGCGCTGGGACGGCGGGGCGTGGGTGCCGTACTCCTCCGCGACCGGCGGCATCATCCCGGCCTCCGCCGCCGGCACGCCCGCCAGCTACACCGGCCAGTACCGGGACACCGCCGACGGGGTGCTCCAGCGGTGGAACGGCACGGCCTGGCGGCCCGCCCACCCGGGCCCGTACTTCAGCGGCTCCAACGACGACGGGTACACCACGTCGACGACGTTCACGCCGACGCTCGTGGACTCCGCCGCCGCGGTCGCCGTCAGCTTCACCGGGCCGGCCTCCGGCGCGATCCTGATCAACTACGGCGCGCGGATGTGGTCCTCGTCGGCCACCCACGCCGTCAGCATGGGCATGCGGCTCACCAACGTCGACGGCGGGGCCGGCATCACGGAGAGCGACATCTTCACCGTCGTCCACACGGGGACCTCGCCGGCCTCGGCCGCCTCCTTCACCCGCTTCTTCGGCCTGACGCCGGGCGCCAACTACAAGCTGACCGCCATGTACAAGGTCGCCGCCAACACCACCCAGGTGAAGGGCTACTTCAACACCAGCTTCCTCGCGGTCCACCCCCAGAACTGACCGGCCCGCACCCGAGAGGAGCTCCCCATGCCCATCCGTCCCGGCTGGCTGACGCCCACGGGCCAGACCCGCCAGACGACCCGCACGACCGCCCTCGGGGCCGGCACCCCGGCCGGCGCCCTCACCTCGCGGTCCGGCATCCTGCCGGGCTCGGCCGACGGGACCTACCGGGTCAGCGGCCTGTCGATGACGAGCGGCGGCCCGATGACCGCCACCGTCCACGCGGGCCGGGCCGTCGTCCAGGGCCGGCCCGAGCAGGGCGCGTACCCGGTCGCCCTCGACGGGGACACCGTTCTCACCTTCGGCGACGGCGACCCGCTCCACCCGCGGATCGACCTCGTCGTCCTGCGCGTGTACGACGACGAGTTCGACAGCCTCACCCGCCACGAGGCCGTCCTGGAGGTGCTCGCCGGCCGGGCCGAGGCCGATCCGGTCGCCCCGCCCGTCCCCGCCGCCTCGCTGCCGCTCTTCACCGTCCGGGTCAAGGCCGGTTCCTCGGCCGGCACCGGCGGCATCGACTGGGCCGGGGCCCTGACCGACCTGCGCACCACGATCGCCTCGGTCGGCGGCATCCTGCCCGTCCACAACAACGCCGGGGCGCCCGGCGCCTACCCCGGCCAGTACCAGGACAACGACGTCGCCCACCACCTCCAGCGGTGGAGCGGCGCGGGCTGGGTCGCGTACCCCAAGGAGATCGGCGGCATCGCCCCCCAGGGGGCGCTCACCGTCGGCGGCTACCCCGGCCAGTACCGCGAGCACAACGGGGTCCTCCAGCGGTGGAACGGCACCGGCTGGGCCGCCTACCAGCCGCCGGTGGAGTCCGAGAGCCCCACCACCGGAGCGGCCGCGCTCGCCGGCTGGGCCGTCACCTCCTACGAGGCCCGCCGCACCCGCGGCGGCGTGTGCAGCATGGCGGTCGTCCTCAACCGCACCGGCCCCCAGATCGACGCCGGCAGCGCCGGCAACATCGTCGACGAACCCCTGTGCACGCTGCCCGCCGGCTGGCGCCCCGCCGTCGGCATGGACACGACGGCCTCCGACGGCTACGGCGGCGGCACCGCCTGGCTCTCCACCGGCGGTCAGGTCACCCTGCGCACCTGGGTCTCGAACGGCTCGCTCGTCAACGGCCACAACCTCCGCGTCAGCGCCACCTACATCCTCCCGTGAGGTCAGCATGAGTCTCGACACGCCCTACCGGGCCATCTTCTGCGACCTGGTGACCGACCAGACCCTCGACATCCTCCCCCTGCGGGACGTCTCCTTCGAGGACTACATCGGCCGCGCGGGGTCGCTCTCCGGCACCGTCCCCGTTCCCGACCGCGCGATGGCCGACCGGGCCCACCAGATCAAGCCGGGCCGGACCACCGTCTACCTGGAGCGCGGCGGCTTCCTCTGGTGGGGCGGCATCGTCTGGACGACCAACCTCCAGGGCAGCGACCGGGGTGTGGTGACCCTCGGCATCCAGGCCGCCACCTTCGACTCGTACGCCTCCCGGCGACGCATCCGCACCGACGCGCTCAAGTTCTCCCAGACCGAGCAGTTCGGGATCGTCCGCCGCATCTGGCAGGAGCTCGGCGCCGGCCTCGGCCTCAGCGCGATCGAACCCGGCGACGACGTGCCCTCGGAGCCGGTGCTGCGCACCGCGTCCTGGCGGCTCGGCGACGAGACCGTCTACCAGGAGGCGCTCGACCAGCTCGGGGCGTACGCGGACGGGGTCGAGTACCAGATCCTCGTCTACCGCGACCCCGGCGACGGGCGGCGCGTGCGCCGGCTCCGGCTCGGCTCGCCCCGGATCCGCACCGGCGCCACGGACATGGTCTTCGACCGCCCCGGCACCATCCTCAGCTACTCGCTCCCGGACGACGCCACCCGCGGCGGCACCACCTCGCTCGCCCGCGGCGCCTCCACCAACGCCAACGCCGCCGCCGAGTCCCGGCCGAGCCTGTCGGCCGAGATCCCCGCGACGGGCCTGCCCGACCGCTGGCCCCAGCTGGACCTGTCCACGGACTACAACGACATCAGCGACCGGGCCACGCTCGACGCGCTGGCCACGGCCGTCCTGAAGGAGGCCCAGGGCTCGGTGCTGATCCCCGAGATCAGCATCCGGCTCTCCGAGGTCGTCCCCTCGGCGCTCCTCGGCCGCACCGCCCGCGTCCGGATCACCGACGAATGGCATCCGGCGGGCGCCGACACCCGCTACCGGATCGTCGGCGTGAAGGTCAGGCCGGCCGAACGGGGCCGCCCCGACACCGCCGAACTCGCCCTGGAGGAAGCCTGATGGCACTGCTGCCCGAGGACATCATCGACCGGCTGATCCAGATGGAGCGCCGGATCAACGCCCTGTCCACGGCGGTGAACACCCGCCCGCCGCTGACCGAGATCACCAACGGCTCGCTCGCCCTGAAGCGGCAGACCGGGCCGGAGGACCCGCCCGTCCTCGTCGCCCAGCTCACCACCCCCGGCCCGGGCGGCAGCAAGCCCGTGCTGCGGGTGAACGACGCCTACGGCCACGAGGTCCTCTCCGACGACATCGTCACCGGCGGCCTCGCCCGGCCCTGGCTGCCGATGCTGCCGCCGCAGGACATGGCCTCGGCGAACTGGCCGGCGACCTCCGCCACCACCTGGACCACCATCGCGCAGTCGCAGAACCCCATCTGGCAGCCGAAGATGCGGCTGCGGATGTACACCCGGGTCTCCTCCGGGGCCGCCGGGCAGATCCGGGTCATGGTCGGCGGAGTCCCGTTCGGCCCGACCGTCACCGCCGGCGGCGTCTTCGACCACACCGACCTGGTCACCACCACCATGCAGGCCGACTTCGGCAAGGACCTGAACGTGGAGATCCACGCCATGGTCACCAGCACCACCGGCACCGTCTACGCCAAGCCGGTGCTGATGCACGGCCGCCAGACCTGACCGACCCGTCCGTGAGGACCCGAGAGGAGCACCCATGATCCCCGACCCCGCCCAGCCCTGGGGCGTCGAGATCGACTACGCGGGCCGCGGCACCGTCGCCGAGAACGGCCACACCGTCGGCCTGCGCCTGTACGACAACACCCTCGGCGGCCCCCTGGAGCTCGACCCGATCACGGGCGAGTACCCGGCCGTGTACGTCACCGCCCAGGTCGCCGAGAGCGGTACGGCCGGCGCCCAGCTGCGCGGCCACGGCCTCGCCATGGTCCAGCCGGTGAACGGCCGCCCCGCCGTGCCCGACCCGGCCGCGGTCGTCCGGGCCGTCACGGCCGCGCTGGCCGACTTCGAGACCCGCCGGGCCGCCTTCGCCGCCCTCTGCGCCGCCTGGGCCCCGGCCCCTCCGGCCCCCGAGCCGGAACCGGAGCCGGAGCCCGTCCCGTAGCCCCGCCGCCCCCGTCGGCGCTCCCCGTCCCACCCGCCCCGAGCCGCCGCCGGCCGGGGTTTTCGCACGTCAGGAGGACAACAGTTGGCCACTCCCCTGTCCGCGGACCGGCTCCTCGCCGCGCTCCGCGCCGAAGGCGTCACCGTCGTCGAGCACCCCGGCTGGCGCACCCACGACCGCAATCACGCCGGCGCCTGGGGCCCCGTCGCCGGCGTCATGATCCACCACACCGTGTCCAGCGGCACCACGTCCTCCGTCGCGCTGTGCTCCGACGGCTACCAGGGCCTCCCCGGCCCGCTCTGCCACGGCGTGATCGCCAAGGACGGCACGGTCCACCTGGTCTCCGCCGGACGCGCCAACCACGCCGGCGGCGGCGACCCGTCCGTCCTGCGCGCCGTCGTCACCGAGGCGTACGGCGACCGGCCGCCCGTCCCGCGCGCGCACCAGGGCAGCCCCGGCGCCGTGGACGGAAACTCCCGCTTCTACGGCTTCGAATGCGTCAACCTCGGCAACGGCACCGACCCCTGGCCGGCCGCCCAGCTCGACGCGATCGAACGCGTCTCCGCCGCCCTCTGCCGGGCCCACGGCTGGGGCGCGAAGTCCGTCATCGGCCACCTGGAGTGGTCCGACTGGAAGAGCGACCCCAAGGGCTTCGGCATGCCGGGCCTGCGCGACCGGGTGCAGAAGCGGCTCGGCTCCGCCCCCGCCGGCGGGCCCCCGGCCCCGGCGGAGCCCGCCACCCCGAAGCACCACCCCTTCCCCGGCACCTCGTTCTTCCGGAGCGGCCCCAGCTCCCCCGTGGTGACCGCGATGGGCCGCCGGCTGATGGCCGAGGGCTGCGGCCACTACCAGGTGGGTCCGGGCCCCCGCTGGTCCGAGGCGGACCGCCGGTCGTACGCCGCGTGGCAGCGGAAGCTCGGTTTCCGCGGCGCCGACGCCGACGGCTGGCCCGGCGCGGCCTCCTGGAACGCGCTGAAGGTCCCGTACACGACGTAAGGAGAGACCCCCCATGTCCGAAGCCGCGAAGCGCACGGCCCGCACCGTGCTGCAGACCGCCGTCGCCCTCGCCCTGGTCCTGCCGGCGCTCGTCGACGCCTCCGGCCTCCCCGCCACCCTGCCCTGGGTTGCCGGCGCGCTCGCCGTCGCGGGCGCCCTCACCCGGGCCATGGCGGTCCCCGCCGTCCAGCTCCTGCTGCCCCCGTGGCTGCGGACGGAACCGGGCGGTGCCGATGACCGAGGCTGATCCGAACGACCCGGTCGCGGTGGCGCTCGAACTGGAGCGTCTCCGCGGCACCCTCGAAGCCGGCTTCGCCCGCGTCGACGGCTCGCTCGCCCTGCTGGTGCAGCGCAGCGACCAGACCGACAAGCAGCTCGCCGACCACGAGGCCCGGCTCGACGACCTGGAGCGGGCCCGCTGGCCGCTCGCCTCCATCGCCGCGCTGACCGCGGGCGCGGGGGTGCTCGTCGCGCTCTGGGAGCTGGCCGGCCGCTGACGGCCGGGGAAAAGCCCGAAGGGCGGCCACCCCTCGCGGGGTGGCCGCCCTTCGGTCAAGCGACTCGCTTACTGGTTGTACGGACCGTAGTCGTAGTCCTCCAGCGGAACGGCCTGGCCGGAGCCGGTGCCGAACGGCGAGTAGTCGAGGTCGTCGTAGCCGACGGACGAGTACATCGCCGCCTTGGCCTCCTCGGTCGGCTCGACCCGGATGTTGCGGTAGCGGGAGAGACCCGTACCGGCCGGGATGAGCTTACCGATGATGACGTTCTCCTTGAGGCCGATGAGGCTGTCGGACTTGGCGTTGATCGCCGCATCCGTCAGGACTCGGGTCGTCTCCTGGAAGGAGGCGGCCGACAGCCAGGACTCGGTCGCCAGCGACGCCTTGGTGATACCCATCAGCTGCGGACGGCCGGAGGCGGGGTGACCGCCCTCGGTGACCACACGACGGTTCTCGGTCTCGAACTTCGACCGCTCGACCAGCTCGCCCGGCAGGAGCTCCGCGTCGCCGGACTCGATGATCGTCACGCGGCGGAGCATCTGCCGGATGATGATCTCGATGTGCTTGTCGTGGATCGACACGCCCTGCGAGTTGTAGACCTTCTGGACCTCGCCGACCAGGTGGACCTGGACCGCGCGCTGACCGAGGATCCGGAGCACGTCGTGCGGGTTGGTGGCACCCACGGTGAGCTTCTGGCCCACCTCGACGTGGTCGCCCTCGCCCACGAGCAGACGGGCACGCTTCGAGATCGGGAACGCCGTCTCGTCGGTGCCGTCGTCCGGGGTGACGACGATCTTCTTGGTCTTCTCGGTCTCCTCGATGCGGACGCGACCGGCCGCCTCGGAGATCGGGGCGACACCCTTGGGCTGACGCGCCTCGAAGAGCTCGACGACACGCGGCAGACCCTGGGTGATGTCGTCACCGGCCACACCACCGGTGTGGAAGGTACGCATCGTCAGCTGGGTACCGGGCTCACCGATGGACTGGGCGGCGATGATGCCGACCGCCTCACCGATGTCGACCAGCTTGCCGGTGGCCAGCGAGCGGCCGTAGCAGAAGGCACAGGTGCCGACGGCGGACTCACAGGTCAGGACCGAACGGGTCTTGACCTCCTCGACGCCCGCGTTGACGAGGGCGTCGATGAGCACGTCACCCAGGTCGACGTTGGCCGGCGCGATGACCTTGCCGTCGACGACGACGTCCTCGGCGAGCATCCGCGCGTACACGGAGGTCTCGACGTCGTCCGTCTTCCGCAGGACACCGGCCTCGTCCTTGGCCGCGATCCGCAGCTTCAGACCGCGCTCGGTGCCACAGTCCTCCTCGCGGATGATCACGTCCTGCGAGACGTCCACCAGACGACGGGTCAGGTAACCCGAGTCGGCGGTACGCAGGGCGGTGTCGGCGAGACCCTTACGGGCACCGTGCGTCGAGATGAAGTACTCGAGGACGGTGAGGCCCTCACGGAAGGACGCCTTAATGGGACGCGGGATCGTCTCGTTCTTGGCGTTCGACACCAGACCACGCATACCGGCGATCTGACGCATCTGCATCATGTTTCCTCGGGCACCCGAGTCCACCATCATGAAGATCGGGTTCGTCCGCGGGAAGTTCGCGTTCATCGCCTCGGCGACCTCGTTGGTCGCCTTGGTCCAGATCGCGATGAGCTCCTGAGTGCGCTCTTCCTTCGTGATGAGACCGCGCTCGTACTGCTTCTGGACCTTCTCGTCCTGCTCCTCGTAGCCCTTGACGATGGCCTTCTTGGCCTCGGGCACGACGACGTCGGAGATGGCCACGGTGACGCCCGAACGGGTCGCCCAGTGGAAGCCGGCCGCCTTCAGGTTGTCGAGCGTCGCCGCCACGATGACCTTGGGGTAGCGCTCGGCCAGGTCGTTGACGATCTCGGAGAGCTGCTTCTTGCCCACCGAGTAGTCGACGAACGGGTAGTCCTCGGGCAGCAGCTCGTTGAAGAGCGCACGGCCCAGCGTCGTCTTCAGACGGAAGCTGTCACCCTGCTGCCACTCCGGCTCGCCCTCCTCGGCGACCGGGGGGACCCAGCCGCGCGGCGGGACGGTGCCGATCGGGAAGCGGATGTCGATCTCCGACTGGAGCGCGAGCTCCCCGGCGTCGAACGCCATGATCGCCTCGGCCGTGGAGCCGAACGCGCGGCCCTCGCCCTTGGTGTCACGCAGCTCGCCGTCGGTGGTGAGGAAGAACAGACCGAGGACCATGTCCTGGGTCGGCATCGTCACCGGGCGGCCGTCGGCCGGCTTGAGGATGTTGTTCGAGGACAGCATCAGGATGCGGGCCTCGGCCTGCGCCTCCGCGGAGAGCGGCAGGTGCACGGCCATCTGGTCACCGTCGAAGTCCGCGTTGAAGGCGGTGCAGACGAGCGGGTGGATCTGGATGGCCTTGCCCTCGACCAGCTGCGGCTCGAAGGCCTGGATGCCGAGGCGGTGCAGCGTGGGCGCACGGTTCAGCAGAACCGGGTGCTCGGCGATGACCTCTTCGAGGACGTCGTACACGACCGTGCGGCCGCGCTCGACCATCCGCTTGGCGCTCTTGATGTTCTGCGCGTGGTTCAGGTCGACCAGGCGCTTCATCACGAACGGCTTGAAGAGCTCCAGCGCCATGGCCTTGGGCAGACCGCACTGGTGCAGCTTCAGCTGCGGACCGACGACGATGACGGAACGCGCGGAGTAGTCCACACGCTTGCCGAGCAGGTTCTGACGGAAACGACCCTGCTTGCCCTTCAGCATGTCGCTGAGGGACTTCAGCGGACGGTTGCCGGGGCCCGTGACCGGGCGACCACGACGGCCGTTGTCGAAGAGGGCGTCGACCGCCTCCTGGAGCATCCGCTTCTCGTTGTTCACGATGATCTCGGGGGCACCGAGGTCGAGCAGACGCTTCAGACGGTTGTTGCGGTTGATCACACGGCGGTACAGGTCGTTCAGGTCGGAGGTCGCGAAGCGGCCACCGTCGAGCTGCACCATCGGACGGAGGTCCGGCGGGATGACCGGCACGCAGTCGAGAACCATGCCCTTGGGGCTGTTCGCGGTCTGCAGGAACGCGGAGACGACCTTGAGGCGCTTGAGCGCACGGGTCTTCTTCTGGCCCTTGCCGGTGCGGATGATCTCGCGGAGCTTCTCCGCCTCCTCCTCCAGGTCGAAGGACTCCAGGCGCTTCTGCAGCGCCGCGGCACCCATCGAGCCGTCGAAGTACGTGCCGAAGCGGTCACGCAGCTCGCGGTAGAGGAGCTCGTCGCCCTCCAGGTCCTGGACCTTGAGGTTCTTGAAGCGGGACCAGACCTCGTCCAGACGGTCGATCTCGCGCTGCGCGCGGTCGCGCAGCTGCTTCATCTCGCGCTCGGCACCCTCGCGCACCTTGCGGCGCACGTCGGCCTTGGCGCCCTCGGCCTCCAGCTCGGCCAGGTCGGACTCGAGCTTCTTGGCGCGGTTCTCCAGGTCGGAGTCGCGGCGCTGCTCGATCTGCTGGCGCTCGACGGAGACGTGGGCCTCCAGCGACGGGAGGTCGCGGGTGCGGCGCTCGTCGTCGACGAAGGTGATCATGTACGCCGCGAAGTAGATGACCTTCTCGAGGTCCTTCGGGGCGAGGTCGAGCAGGTAGCCGAGGCGCGACGGAACGCCCTTGAAGTACCAGATGTGGGTGACGGGAGCGGCGAGCTCGATGTGGCCCATCCGCTCACGGCGCACCTTCGCGCGGGTGACCTCGACGCCACACCGCTCGCAGATGATGCCCTTGAAGCGGACACGCTTGTACTTGCCGCAGTAGCACTCCCAGTCCCGGGTCGGACCGAAGATCTTCTCGCAGAAGAGTCCGTCCTTCTCGGGCTTCAGGGTGCGGTAGTTGATGGTCTCCGGCTTCTTGACCTCGCCGTGGCTCCACTGACGGATGTCGTCAGCGGTGGCCAGACCGATCCGGAGCTCGTCGAAGAAGTTGACGTCGAGCACTATGCGTCAATCCCTCTCAGGGTTGTAAGGCTGTGGGGTCTGATACGGGGGTCCTGGGGCCGGCGGGGGGACCATCGCTGGTCCCCCTGCCGGACTCCCGTCAGACCTCTTCGACGCTGCTCGGCTCGCGCCGGGACAGGTCGATGCCGAGCTCCTCCGCTGCGCGGAAGACGTCCTCGTCGGTGTCGCGCATCTCGATGGACATGCCGTCCGAGGACAGCACCTCCACGTTGAGGCACAGGGACTGCATCTCCTTGATGAGCACCTTGAAGGACTCGGGGATGCCGGGCTCAGGGATGTTCTCGCCCTTGACGATGGCCTCGTAGACCTTCACGCGGCCGGTCACGTCGTCGGACTTGATCGTCAGCAGCTCCTGGAGGGCGTACGCGGCGCCGTAAGCCTCCAGCGCCCACACCTCCATCTCACCGAAGCGCTGGCCACCGAACTGGGCCTTACCACCCAGCGGCTGCTGGGTGATCATCGAGTACGGGCCGGTCGAACGCGCGTGCAGCTTGTCGTCGACCAGGTGGTGGAGCTTGAGGATGTACATGTACCCGACCGAGATCGGGTCCGGGAACGGCTCGCCGGAGCGGCCGTCGAACAGGCGCGCCTTACCGGTCGGGAGCACCATGCGCTCGCCGTCGCGGTTCGGGATGGTGTGCTGGAGCAGACCGGCGAGCTCGTCCTCACGGGCACCGTCGAAGACCGGGGTCGCGACGTTGGTGCCCGGGGCGACGGAGTCGGCGCCGATCACCTGGAGGCGCTGGGCCCACTCGTCCGCGAGGCCGGAGACGTCCCAGCCGCGGCTGGCGAGCCAGCCGAGGTGGATCTCCAGGACCTGTCCCGGGTTCATTCGGGACGGGACACCCAGCGGGTTGAGGATGATGTCGACCGGGGTGCCGTCCTCGAGGAAGGGCATGTCCTCGATCGGGAGGATCTTGGAGATGACACCCTTGTTGCCGTGACGGCCGGCGAGCTTGTCACCGTCGGTGATCTTGCGCTTCTGGGCGACGTAGACGCGGACCAGCTGGTTCACGCCCGGGGGAAGCTCGTCGCCCTCCTCGCGGTCGAAGACGCGGACGCCGATGACCTTGCCGGTCTCGCCGTGCGGGACCTTCAGCGAGGTGTCACGGACCTCACGGGCCTTCTCGCCGAAGATCGCGCGGAGCAGGCGCTCCTCCGGGGTCAGCTCGGTCTCGCCCTTGGGCGTGACCTTGCCGACCAGGATGTCGCCGGCGACGACCTCGGCACCGATGCGGATGATGCCGCGCTCGTCGAGGTCGGCGAGGACCTCCTCGGAGACGTTCGGGATGTCCCGGGTGATCTCCTCGGGGCCGAGCTTGGTGTCACGGGCGTCGACCTCGTGCTCCTCGATGTGGATCGAGGAGAGGACGTCGTCCTGGACGAGGCGCTGCGACAGGATGATCGCGTCCTCGTAGTTGTGACCCTCCCACGGCATGAACGCGACGAGCAGGTTCTTGCCGAGCGCCATCTCGCCGTTCTCGGTGGCCGGACCGTCGGCGAGGACCTGGCCCTCGATGACGTGGTCACCCTCGGCGACGACGACCTTCTGGTTGACCGAGGTGCCCTGGTTCGACCGGGAGAACTTGTGCAGGCGGTACGTGTTGTACGTGCCGTCGTCGTTGGCGACCGTGATGTAGTCGGCCGACAGCTCCTGGACGACACCGGCCTTCTCGGCCTTGAGGACGTCGCCGGCGTCGGTGGCACAGCGGTACTCCATGCCGGTGCCGACGAGCGGGGCCTCCGCCTTGATGAGCGGGACGGCCTGGCGCATCATGTTCGCGCCCATGAGGGCACGGTTGGCGTCGTCGTGCTCGAGGAAGGGGATCATGGCGGTCGCGACCGACACCATCTGGCGCGGCGAGACGTCCATGTAGTCCACGTCCGACGGCTCGACGTAGTCGACCTCGCCGCCACGCTTGCGGACCAGGACGCGGTTCTCGGTGAAGCGCAGCTCGTCGTCGAGCGCGGCGTTGGCCTGCGCGATGACGAAGCGGTCCTCCTCGTCGGCGGTGACGTAGTCGACCTCGTCGGTGACCTGGCCGTCGACGACCTTGCGGTACGGCGTCTCGATGAAGCCGAACGCGTTGACGCGGCCGTACGAGGCGAGCGAACCGATCAGACCGATGTTCGGGCCTTCGGGGGTCTCGATCGGGCACATGCGTCCGTAGTGGGACGGGTGCACGTCTCGGACCTCGAAGCCGGCCCGCTCACGGGACAGACCACCAGGGCCCAGCGCCGAGAGACGACGCTTGTGCGTCAGACCCGACAGCGGGTTGTTCTGGTCCATGAACTGCGACAGCTGGCTGGTGCCGAAGAACTCCTTGATGGAGGCGACGACGGGCCGGATGTTGATCAGGGTCTGCGGCGTGATCGCCTCGACGTCCTGGGTGGTCATGCGCTCGCGGACGACGCGCTCCATACGAGCCAGACCCGTGCGGACCTGGTTCTGGATGAGCTCGCCGACGTTGCGCAGACGACGGTTGCCGAAGTGGTCGATGTCGTCGGTCTCGACGACGATCTCGTTGCCGTTCTCGCCGATCGTCTCGGTCTCGCCCGCGTGGAGCTTGACCAGGTACTTGATCGTGGCGATGACGTCGTCGGTGGTGAGCACGCCGGCGTCCAGCGGCTCGTCGGCGCCGAGCTTCTTGTTCACCTTGTAGCGGCCGACCTTCGCGAGGTCGTAGCGCTTCGGGTTGAAGTAGAGGTTCTCGAGCAGCGTCTGAGCGGCCTCACGGGTCGGCGGCTCGCCCGGACGGAGCTTGCGGTAGATGTCGAGCAGCGCGTCGTCCTGGCCCTGGGTGTGGTCCTTCTCCAGGGTGGCGCGCATGGACTCGTACTCGCCGAACTCCTGGAGGATCTGCTCGGTGGTCCAGCCGAGAGCCTTGAGGAGGACGGTGACCGACTGCTTGCGCTTGCGGTCGATGCGGACACCGACGAGGTCGCGCTTGTCGATCTCCATCTCCAGCCAGGCACCCCGGGACGGGATGATCTTGGCGGAGAAGATGTCCTTGTCGGACGTCTTGTCGATCGAGGAGTCGAAGTAGACGCCCGGCGAGCGGACGAGCTGCGACACGACGACACGCTCGGTGCCGTTGATGACGAAGGTGCCCTTGTTGGTCATGAGCGGGAAGTCGCCCATGAAGACCGTCTGGGACTTGATCTCGCCGGTCTCGTTGTTGGTGAACTCGGCGGTGACGAAGAGCGGGGCGCCGTACGTGAAGTCACGGTCCTTGCACTCGTCGATGGAGTTCTTCGGCGGCTCGAAGCGGTGGTCGCGGAAGGTCAGCGACATCGACCCGGAGAAGTCCTCGATCGGGGAGATCTCCTCGAAGATCTCCTCCAGACCGGACTTCGTGGGGACGTCCTGTCCCGACTCAAGGGCAGCCTCGACGCGAGCCTTCCAGGCGGCATTGCCGAGCAGCCAGTCAAAGCTCTCGGTCTGCAGCGCGAGGAGGTTCGGAACCTCGAGGGGCTCCTTGATCTTTGCAAAGGAGATGCGCAGCGGGGCGGTGCTGGCGCCGTTGTTCGTGTTGTTCGAGGCGTTGCGCGAGGCGGCCAAGAGGGGGTCCTTCCGAGGGCTCGGACTCACTACGCGCGTACCGGTCCCCAGCAACGCTTCACGGCAGACGTTTCCTGAAGTGACCAAAAGGCCAGGTCAGACGGGGTCGGTCCACGAAGCTGATGCGAAGGTATGCCCCTGGTGACGGGCAGGGGGCAGCTAACAGGCAGCGCAAAGGGTCAGTGTAGCCACTTGGCTCACTGATGTCCAGGGCGACTTCTTCGCGACCCTCGTTGCTCTCAACTCCGCGGTACTCGCGCCGTGCGGCGCACCTCGATACTGCCCGTTCGGTCGTCGATCCATGCCTCGGAAACGGATCGTTGTGACGACGCGTCCTGAGAATTGCGCGCGGCGTGCCGTTCGTCAAGGCCCCCGCCCGTGAGCGGCGCACGGCGAAGATCACCATACTCCGCTTCCGGAGACCCGTACGACCCCCGCCACGCGGGTCCCGGGAACGCCGAAAGGCGACCACCCAGATGGATGATCGCCTTTCGGTGCCTCCGCGTTACACGGGGGCAGGAGTCAGCTCAGCGAGCCGAAACGGCCTTACTTGACCGTGACGGAGGCGCCGGCGGCCTTGAGGGACTCGGCAGCCTTCTCGGCGGCCTCCTTCGCGACCTTCTCGAGGACCGGCTTCGGGGTGCCGTCGACGAGGTCCTTGGCCTCCTTGAGGCCCAGGGAGGTGAGCTCGCGCACGACCTTGATGACCTGGATCTTCTTGTCGCCGGCACCCTCGAGGATGACGTCGAACTCGTCCTGCTCCTCGGCGGCCTCGGCCGGGGCGCCCGGGGCACCCGGGGCGGCGACGGCGACGGCCGCGGCGGCGGTGACGTCGAACTTCTCCTCGAAGGCCTTCACGAACTCGGAGAGCTCGATGAGGGTCATCTCCTCGAACTGGGCGAGGAGGTCGTCCTGAGAGAGCTTCGCCATGATGGGCGATCCTTCCACTAATTCGGCAGGTGCCGATGTGTCTTTAGAGGCGGGCGTAACGGCCCGCTACGACCCGTGCACTACGCGGCGCGGATCAATGCGCGAGCCGAATTACTCGGCACCGCCCTGCTCGGCCTGCTTGGCACGGAGCGCGTCCACGGTGCGGACGAGCTTCGACGGCAGCGCCTGGAAGAGCTGAGCAGCCTGAGACTGCTTGCCCTTGAAGGCACCGGCCAGCTTGCTGAGCAGAACCTCGCGGGACTCGAGGTCCGCAAGCTTCTTGATGTCGTCGGCGGAGAGAGCCTTACCGTCAAGGACACCAGCCTTGATGATGAGGTTCGGGTTCTCCTTGGCGAAGTCACGCAGGGCCTTCGCCGACTCCACCGGGTCACCGGTGACGAAGGCGACCGCGGTCGGACCAGCGAAGTGCTCGTCCAGTGCGGTGATCCCGGCCTCGTTGGCCGCAATCTTGGTCAGCGTGTTCTTCACCACGGCGTACTGGGCGTTCTCACCGAGAGAGCGACGCAGCGTCTTGAGCTGCGCCACGGTGAGACCCCGGTACTCGGTCAGCACGGCGGCGTTGGAGCTCTGGAACGCGTCCTTGAGCTCGGCCACCGATGCAGCCTTGTTGGGCGTCGGCATAGTGCGTTCGCCTCCTTCCGGGTGATGAGGACCGCTCAGAAGGGGCTGAACAAACGAAAACGCCCCGGGCGCAGGCGCACGGGGCTCAGCTCGACCGGATGGGACATCCGGGAACTCTCCACAGTCACCTGCGCGGGTCGTCCGCAGTCAGCGGATCCTTCGGCCACCGCACCCGGTAGGGCACAGCAACGACCAGCGGTCTTTGGCTTCTGTGGAAGAGTACGTGACGTCGTGCGTCAGGGGCAAATCAGCCCTGAGCGCCCTCGGTGCCGGCGCCCTCGCCGAGGGCCTCGCCGGCGTCCTGGAGCATCTTGAAGAGGTCGACGGTCTCGTCGGCCGGCGGGGCCTGGACCGCGGCCTTGGTGCCGTAGTCGCTGTAGTCGGCGCGGATGTTCACCTTGCCCTCGTCCATCTCCATGGCGATGTCCATGCGGGCCGGGTAGCCGTTCTTGTCGACCCAGACCTCGGTGTCGTACCCCTTGAGGCCGGTCTTCTTCACGTTCTCGATGAGCTGGTCGTGCTCCTCCTTGCTGAGGAGCTCCAGCGACTTGTTGGCCTTCAGCATCTGCTCGAAGGTGAGCGTGCCCTTGTAGTGCTCGGTCTCCATGCCGTTGACCTTCTCGGCACCGACGTGCTTGAGGTCCGGGGAGTCCAGCAGGAGGGCGAGCTGCTGGGCCGGGTCCTGGTTCATCTGGTCCAGGTTGCCGGTCATCGCCTTCTGGAGGGCCTTGTCGCCGGAGGCGTCGGCCGCCGCCTTCATGTCCAGCTTCATCCAGCGCTTGCCGTCCATCTCGGCGGCCTGCTTCTCGCCCATGTCCATGTACATGACGTTGTCGAGCATCAGCATGCGCATCTGCTCGGGGGCGTCCGGGTTGCCGGCGCTCAGCATGGAGCCCTTGATGGTGTAGTCCATGAACCCGGGGTCCCAGCCCTGGACGCCGGTCATCTCCATCGTGCCGGACTCGGCGCCGACGACCTCCAGGCTCATGGTCATCTTGACCTTGGCGGCCTTGGCGGCCGACGTCTTCTCGAACGCCGCCGTGAGGACCTGCGTGACATTGCCCGGGTCACCGGCCTTGGCGCCCGCCGCGCCCGCCTTGTCGTCGTTACAGCCCGCGAGGCCCGCCACGAGGCCCGCGGCGGTCAGCGCGACGCCCGCGCGCTTCCAGGTCGACTTGCGCATAGGTGTTCCCCACCCCTTGATCTTCGTCTTTGCGTTCTCTTGAACCGTAACGCACCCCTACGACAGAGAGAGACGCAATAAAAGCCGCCCCCCGTTCCTCCGGAGAGGAACGGGGGGCGGCTTCTTCAGGACTGACTGCTACCGAGCCGGAAGGGCTCAGACCGCGGCCGGGTCCTCCTCGACGAGGAGGTTGCGGGTGCGGTTCGAGTCGACCGGGATGCCGGGGCCCATCGTGGTGCTGATGGCGGCCTTCCGGATGTAGCGGCCCTTGGCGGCGGACGGCTTCAGACGGAGGATCTCCTCCAGCGCCGCGCCGTAGTTCTCCACCAGCTGCGTGTCGTCGAAGGACGTCTTGCCGATGATGAAGTGCAGGTTCGAGTGCTTGTCGACGCGGAACTCGATCTTGCCGCCCTTGATGTCGTTGACAGCCTTGGCGACATCGGGGGTCACGGTGCCGGTCTTCGGGTTCGGCATGAGACCACGCGGACCGAGCACGCGGCCGAGGCGGCCGACCTTGCCCATGAGGTCCGGGGTGGCGACCACGGCGTCGAACTCGTTCAGGCGCTGGCCCTTGGCGATCTCGTCGATCAGCTCGTCGGAACCGACGATGTCGGCGCCCGCGGCGACCGCGGCCTCGGCACGCTCACCGGTCGCGAAGACCAGGACCCGGGCGGTCTTGCCGGTGCCGTGCGGGAGGTTCACGGTGCCACGGACCATCTGGTCGGCCTTGCGCGGGTCGACACCCAGGCGGAAGGCGACCTCGACGGTGCCGTCGAACTTCGTGGTGGAGGTCTCCTTGGCAAGGCGGACGGCCTCGAGCGGGGCGTAGAGCTTCTCCCGGTCGATCTTGGCGTCGGCAGCCCGGAGGGACTTGCTGCGCTTCACTTCTGCTCCTGGTGTGTTTCAGGTGTGGAGTCGTGGTGCGGGCCAAGCGCTGGCCCTACCACTGAGGTCACGAGGGGGGTGATCAGCCCTCGACCGTGATGCCCATGGAACGGGCGGTGCCGGCGATGATCTTCGACGCGGCGTCCAGGTCGTTCGCGTTGAGGTCGGGCATCTTGGTGGTGGCGATCTCGCGGACCTGCGCCTCGGTGATCTTGGCGACCTTGGTCTTGTGCGGCTCGCCGGAGCCCTTCTCCACGCCCGCGGCCTTGAGGATCATCTTGGCGGCCGGCGGCGTCTTGGTGATGAAGGTGAAGGAGCGGTCCTCGTAGACCGTGATCTCCACCGGGATCACCCAGCCACGCTGCGACTCGGTCGCGGCGTTGTAGGCCTTGCAGAACTCCATGATGTTGACGCCGTGCTGACCGAGCGCGGGGCCGACCGGCGGGGCCGGGTTCGCCGCACCGGCGTTGATCTGGAGCTTGATGAGCCCCGTGACCTTCTTCTTCTTGGGAGGCATTGCTCTCTCCGGGTCCTAGTGAGAGTTTTCAGCCGATCCATCCGGTCATCCGGATGGAGGCATACCGCACAACGATAACGGGTATGGCTGCGCGTCCAAAAACCGAGCAGGTCAGAGGGGCTGTAGCAGCCCCTCTGACCTGTCCGGAAAATCAGGAACGATCGAGGAAGAACGACCGGTGGACGATCAGTTCTTCTGGATCTGGTCGAAGCTGAGCTCGACCGGGGTCTCGCGACCGAAGATCTCGACGAGGCCCTTGACCTTCTTCGAGTCCGGGTTGATCTCGTTGATCGTGGCCTGGAGGGTGGCGAAGGGGCCGTCGGTGACGGTGACCGAGTCGCCGACCTCGAAGTCCAGGACCTGGACCTCCAGCTTGCGGGCCGGAGCCGGCTTGCCCTCGGCCTCGGCGGCCTCGCGGGCGGCCTTCTCCTCGGCCTCCGGGGCGAGCATCTTGACGATCTCGTCCAGGGTCAGCGGGTACGGGTCGTAGGCGTTGCCCACGAAGCCGGTGACGCCGGGGGTGTTGCGGACGACGCCCCAGGACTCGTTCGTCAGGTCCATGCGGACGAGGACGTAGCCGGGGAGCTTGTTCTGCTTGACGTTCTTGCGCTCGCCGCCCTTGATCTGGACGATCTCTTCCTCGGGCACCTCGGCCTGGTAGATGAAGTCCTCGACGTTGAGCGAGACGGCGCGCTGCTCCAGGTTGGCCTTCACGCGCTTCTCGTAGCCCGCGTAGGTGTGGATGACGTACCACTCGCCGGGCAGGGTGCGCAGCTCCTCGCGGAGGGCGGCGACCGGGTCGACGGGGGCGGCCGGCTCGGCCTCCTCCTCGGTCTCCTCGATCTCGGCCTCGGCCTCGGCGGTGTCGTCGTCGGCCTCCTCGGCCTCCTCGACCTCGTCGGCGAGCTCGGACTCGTCGTCCTCGGCGTCCTCGTCCTCGACGGCGGAGTCCTCGGCGGCCTCTTCCGCCGCGGCGTCCGCAGCCTGGTCCTCGTCCTCGTCGGCGGCCTCGATGATGTCCAGCTCGTCCTCGACGGACTCGGACTCGAAGGCGTCGTTCAGGTTCGCGTCAGACACGGTGGCTGCTTCTTCCTGCGATACAGATGGGGTGGAACAAAAAGTCAGCCGAAGACGTACTTGACTGCTTCCTGGAAGCCAAAGTCAATCACGGTGACCAGGCCGATCATCACGACCACGAAGACGATCACGACGGTGGTGTACGACGTCAGCTGACTGCGCGTCGGCCAGACGACCTTGCGGAGCTCCGCGACGATCTGGCGGTAGAAAACGGCGAGACGGCCCAGGGGGCCCTTCTTCCCGCGCTTGCCGCCCTTGCGGCCCTTCTTCTTCGCATCCGAAGAAGCGTCTTCGGCATCAGGCATGTCGATGGAGCCTACGGCGTCCGTCACGATCTCTCACCTGATTCCGGGTCGGCCGTGCCGCGCCCGGGTGGAGCCGCACGGCGGTGCAATGAAGTACGTACATGCGCACAACACCTGGCGGTGTGTGTAGCAGGGCCGGAGGGACTTGAACCCCCAACCGCCGGTTTTGGAGACCGGTGCTCTACCAATTGAGCTACGACCCTTTGTCGGTGCCCCCAACCTACCCCATGTGTGACGGGGCCGGTGCGGGCCAACGAGGAGTGAGTGTACGTGACCTTGGGCCCTCACGTCGAACAGGAACCGCGCCGACCTGCCGACGGGCCGCTTCGCGACCGGTATCGACCGCTCCTGTCCGCTCACTGAAACCTGTGTGCCGGGCCGCGAGGGGGTCTGGGACGATGGCCGTATGAGCGCTGCTACCCCTCCCACCGAGCGTCGGGTCTCCGCCCGGATCGGTGCGATCTCCGAGTCCGCCACTCTCGCCGTCGACGCCAAGGCCAAGGCCCTCAAGGCCGCCGGGCGCCCGGTGATCGGCTTCGGCGCCGGTGAGCCCGACTTCCCGACCCCGGACTACATCGTCGACGCGGCCGTCGAGGCATGCAAGAACCCGAAGTACCACCGCTACACGCCGGCCGGCGGCCTGCCCGAGCTGAAGTCCGCGATCGCCGCCAAGACGCTCCGCGACTCCGGCTACGAGGTGGACCCCTCCCAGGTCCTGGTGACCAACGGCGGCAAGCAGGCGATCTACGAGGCGTTCGCCGCGATCCTCGACCCGGGCGACGAGGTCATCGTCCCGGCCCCGTACTGGACCACCTACCCCGAGTCGATCCGCCTCGCCGGCGGTGTCCCGGTGGAGGTCGTGGCCGACGAGACGACCGGCTACCGCGTCTCGGTCGAGCAGCTGGAGGCGGCCCGCACGGAGCGGACGAAGGTCGTCCTCTTCGTCTCCCCGTCGAACCCGACCGGCGCCGTCTACAGCGAGGCCGACGCCGAGGCGATCGGCCGCTGGGCCGTCGAGCACGGCCTGTGGGTCCTCACCGACGAGATCTACGAGCACCTGGTCTACGGCGACGCGAAGTTCACCTCGCTGCCGGCGCTCGTCCCCGAGCTGCGCGACAAGTGCATCGTCGTCAACGGCGTCGCCAAGACGTACGCGATGACCGGCTGGCGCGTCGGGTGGATCGTGGGCCCGAAGGACGTCGTCAAGGCCGCGACCAACCTCCAGTCGCACGCCACCTCCAACGTCTCCAACGTGGCCCAGGTCGCCGCGCTGGCCGCCGTCTCCGGGAACCTGGACGCGGTCGCCGAGATGCGCGCCGCCTTCGACCGGCGCCGCCAGACGATCGTGCGGATGCTGAACGAGATCGACGGCGTCCTCTGCCCGACCCCGGAGGGCGCGTTCTACGCGTACCCGTCGGTGAAGGAGCTGATCGGCAAGGAGATCCGCGGCAAGCGCCCGCAGAGCTCCGTCGAGCTGGCCGCGCTGATCCTGGACGAGGCCGAGGTCGCGGTCGTCCCGGGCGAGGCGTTCGGCACCCCCGGCTACCTGCGCCTGTCGTACGCGCTCGGTGACGAGGACCTGGTGGAGGGCGTGTCCCGGATCCAGAAGCTGCTGGCCGAGGCCCGCGACTGACCGCTCCCGCGCGACGGGCCCCGGTTCCTCCGGAACCGGGGCCCGTTTCTGCGTTCGGGAAGGTACCGATCGGGGAATCGTCGTGCATACCGCCGTTCGGGTAAGGCAGGATCGGGCGATGGAGCACCCTTCCCGCGACCTCAGCACCCTGCCCAAGGCCCATCTGCACCTGCACTTCACCGGTTCGATGCGCCCCACCACCCTCATCGAGCTGGCCGACAAGTACGGCGTGCACCTCCCCGAGGCGCTGAGCAGCGGTACTCCCCCGAGACTGCGGGCCACGGACGAGCGCGGCTGGTTCCGCTTCCAGCGCCTGTACGACATCGCCCGCTCCTGCCTGCGCTCCCCCGAGGACATCCAGCGGCTGGTGCGGGAGGCGGCGCAGGAGGACGTGCGGGACGGCTCGGGGTGGCTGGAGATCCAGGTGGACCCGACCTCGTACGCGCCGCACCTGGGCGGGCTGATCCCGGCCCTGGAGATCATCCTGGACGCGGTCGACTCGGCCTCCCGGGAGACCGGCCTCGGGATGCGGGTGCTGGTGGCCGCCAACCGCATGAAGCACCCGCTGGAGGCGCGCACCCTGGCCCGGCTCGCGGTGCGGTACGCGGACCGGGGCGTGGTCGGTTTCGGGCTCTCCAACGACGAGCGCCGGGGCATGGCCCGTGACTTCGACCGGGCCTTCGCCATCGCCCGCGAGGGCGGCCTCCTGGCGGCCCCCCACGGCGGCGAGCTGACCGGCCCCTCCTCCGTGCGCGACTGCCTCGACGACCTGCTGGCGGCCCGCGTCGGGCACGGCGTACGGGCCGCGGAGGACGAGCGGCTGCTCCGCAAGCTCGCCGAGCGGGGCGTGACCTGCGAGGTGTGCCCCGCCTCGAACGTGGCCCTCGGCGTCTACGAGAAGCACGAGGACGTCCCCCTGCGCACCCTCTTCGAGGCGGGCGTCCCGATGGCGCTCGGCGCCGACGACCCCCTCCTCTTCGGCTCCCGCCTCGCCGCCCAGTACGAGATCGCCCGCCGCCACCACGGCTTCACCGACCCGGAACTGGCCGAACTGGCCCGCCAGTCGATCCGCGGCTCGGCGGCCCCGGAGGACGTCAGGAAGCAGCTCCTGTCCGCGATCGACGACTGGCTGGCGGCCCCGGTCTAGCCAGGCCGTCTCATCCGGATCCTGCCGGGCTCGCGACGTCCGGCACGCACGCTCGCCGCGTCGTCGTCGCTAGAGCGCGACGCCGATGGTCACCGGCTCGTTGACGAGGGTGACCCCGAAGGCGTCCCGGACACCGGCGACCACCTCGCGCGCGAGGGCGAGGAGGTCCTCGGTGGTGGCCTCGCCGCGGTTGGTGAGCGCGAGGGTGTGCTTGGTGGAGATCCGCGCGGGCCCGGAGCCGTACCCCTTGGTGAAGCCGGCCCTGTCGATGAGCCAGGCCGCGGAGGTCTTGGTGCGGCCGTCGCCGGTCGGGTAGGCGGGCGGGGTGACGTCGGGGCCGAGCCGGTCGGCGACGCGCGTGAGGAAGGTCCCGTACTCCTCCGCCGTGAGGACCGGGTTGGTGAAGAAGGAGCCGGCGGACCAGGTGTCGTGGTCCTCGGGGTCGAGGACCATGCCCTTGCCGGCGCGGAGCCGCAGGACGGTCTCGCGGGCGTGGGCGAGCGGCACGCGGTCGCCGGCGGCGACGCCGAGGGCGCGGGCCGTCTCGGGGTACGCGATCGGCGCGGAGAGCCCGCCGGCGTCCTCCAGCTCGAAGCGGACGCGCAGCACGACGTAGCGGTCGGGCCGGTCCTTGAAGAGGCTGTGCCGGTACGAGAAGGCGCACTCGGCGTTGGTGAGGGTGACGGTCTCCTCGGCCCGGCGGTCGTACGCGACGACCTCGGTGAGGGTGGCGGAGACGTCCTGGCCGTAGGCGCCGACGTTCTGGATCGGGGTGGCGCCGGCGGAGCCGGGGATGCCGGCGAGGCATTCGACGCCGGCGAGCCCGGCCTCGACGGTCCGGGCGACAGCGTCCGTCCAGACCTCGCCGGCGGCGAGCTCCAGGCGGGTCCCGTCGAGGGAGAAGCCGGTGGTGGCGATGTGCAGGGCGGTGCCCTCGAAGCCCTTGTCGCCGATGACCAGGTTGGAGCCGCCGCCGATGACGAGCAGCGGGGTCCCGGCCGCGTCGGCCTCGCGGACCGCGGCGATCACCTCGTCGTCCGTGGTGGCCGTGACGAGCCGGGTGGCGGGGCCGCCGAGCCGGAAGGTGGTCAGGGGGGCGAGGGGGGCGTCCTTGAGCTGCTGCACGGGCTCAAGGGTACTTACCCGCCGCACGGGCGACGGGTAAGCACCGGTCCGGCCGTCAGGCCAGGCGGACGACGGCCTTCGACATGCCGAGCACCTTCTGGCCGGCGCTGGTCGCCGTCAGGTCGACCCGGACGAGGCCGTCGTCGAGCTTGGCGCCGACCTTGGCGGAGACCTCGACCACGGCGCCGACCCCGTCATCGGGGACGACGACCGGCTTGGTGAAGCGGACGCCGTACTCGACGACGGCGGCGGGGTCGCCGGCCCAGTCGGTGACGACGCGGATCGCCTCGGCCATGGTGAACATGCCGTGGGCGATGACGTCCGGGAGGCCGACCTCGACCGCGAACCTCTCGTTCCAGTGGATCGGGTTGAAGTCCCCCGAGGCGCCCGCGTACCGGACGAGGGTGGCGCGGGTCACGGGGAAGGTCTGCGCGGGCAGTTCGGTGCCGACCTCGACCTCGTCGTAGGCGATCTTCGCGGTCATGGTCATGCCTCCTCGGGGGCGCGGGAGACGAGCTTGGTCCAGGCGGTGACGACGTGCTCGCCGGTCTCGTCGTGGACCTCGCCGCGGATGTCCAGGATGTCGTTGCCGGCCAGCGACTTGATCGCCTCGATGGTGGAGGTGACCGAGAGGCGGTCGCCGGCGCGGACGGGCCGCGTGTAGGCGAACTTCTGGTCGCCGTGGACGACGCGGCTGTAGTCGAGGCCGAGCTGCGGGTCCTCGATCACCTGCCCGGCGGCCTTGAACGTGATGGCGAACACGAAGGTCGGCGGGGCGATCACATCGGGGTGGCCGAGTTCCTTGGCCGCCTCGGGGTCGGTGTACGCGGGATTCGCGTCGCCGATCGCCTCGGCGAATTCGCGGATCTTCTCGCGGCCGACCTCGTAGGGCGTGGTGGGCGGATAGGTCCGGCCCACGAAGGACTGGTCGAGTGCCATGGACTCGATACCTCCTGCTGGTCTTTTGCCGATGCGGTCGTTGATCGTGCCGGGATTGCCGATCAGGCCGGCAGAAACGCCACGAGGCCGCCCCCTGGTGGGGACGGCCTCGTGGACGAGCCTGATTAGCGCGTCTCGCGGTGCGCGGTGTGCGAGTTGCAGCGAGGGCAGTGCTTCTTCATCTCAAGACGGTCCGGGTTGTTACGCCGGTTCTTCTTGGTGATGTAGTTCCGCTCCTTGCACTCCACGCAGGCCAGCGTGATCTTCGGGCGGACGTCGGTGGCAGCCACGTGAGTGCTCCTTGACGGACGGATGGATGGATGAACGCATGAAAGAGTAGCCGATCGCAGGACCGACCCCACAATCGGCTACCGTGTGTAGCGGTGACCGGACTTGAACCGGTGACACAGCGATTATGAGCCGCTTGCTCTACCGACTGAGCTACACCGCTTTGATGTCGGTAGCCCCGCCCGAAGGCGGGATTCCCTACACCAGAGCCCCAATACGGAATCGAACCGTAGACCTTCTCCTTACCATGGAGACGCTCTGCCGACTGAGCTATTGGGGCGAGCGAGGAAGACATTACACGGTCTGCGGCCCATCACCCAAATCCGTTTGGCCGCGCCCCCCGGCCGGGCCGCCGCCCCCGCCCCGTACGCCACTCGTGGACTCATCGGTACGACTATTGCGCTCCTCCTCGAAGGCGGAGCCGCCCACCCCTAGGCTCTCCCCACGCTGCGTGATCTCGATCTTGGTGACTTGGTGAGGAGCCCGATGTCGGCCGACAGCAAGCAGCCCCGTCAGCCCTCCGACGACGGGGGCGGCGCGGCGACCGAGGACCCGAACTCGCTCCTGCTGTCGAACGCGCGCCTGACCGACGGACGGACCGTGGACGTGCGGCTGGTGCGGGGCCGGATCGAGGCGGTCGGCACCGCGGGGAGCCTGAGCACGGCCGGCGCCCGGGTGGACCTGGCCGGGTACCTGCTGCTGCCGGCGCCCGCCGAGCCGCACGCCCACGCCGACACGGCGCTCTCCGCCGACACCCCCGGCCCGGTCTCGTACGCCCCCGAGGAGGTGCAGCGGCGGGCCACCGAGGCGGCGCTGCTCCAGCTCGGGCACGGGGCGACCGCGCTGCGGGCCCACGTCCGGATCGGCGACGTGCACGGCCTGGGGCTCCTGGAGGCCGCCCTCCAGGCCCGGCGCTCGCTGCGCGGCCTGGTGGACCTGACGGCCGTGGCGGTGCCCCGGCTGCTGACCGGGGCGGCCGGCGCCGACGGCCTGGCGATGCTGCGGGACGCGGTGAAGATGGGCGCCGGGGTGGTGGGCGGCTGCCCGGACCTGGACCCGGACCCGGCGGGGTACGTGGAGGCGGTCCTGGAGGTCGCGGCCGAGCACGGGGTGCCGGTGGACCTGCACACGGACGGGGACGACCCGGCGCGGCTCGCCCGGTTCGCGGCGATGGCCGGCGGACTGCGCCCCGGAGTGGCGATCGGACCGTGCGCGGGGCTCGCCCGGCTGCCGGAGGAGCTGGCGGGCCGTGCGGCGGACCGACTGGCGGCGGCGGGCGTGACGGTGGTCTGCCTGCCGCAGGGCGGCTGCGCGGGGACCGAGCGGCGGGGTACGGCCCCGGTGCGCCTGCTGCGGTCCGCGGGGGTGCGGCTGGCGGCCGGGAGCGGCTCGCTGCGGGACACGGCCAGCCCGGTGGGACGCGGGGATCCGCTGGAGGCGGCCTTCCTGCTGGCCTCGCTGGAGGGGCTGTCGCCCGAGGAGGCGTACGGGGCGGTGAGCACCGGGGCGCGGGAGGCGATGGGCCTTCCGGAGGTACGGGTGGAGGCCGGTTTCCCGGCGGAGCTGGTGGCGGTGCGGGGCGAGCGGCTCGCGGGCGTGCTGTCGCTGGCGTACAGCCGGATCGTGGTGCACCGGGGGCGGGTGGTGGCGCGGACGAGCGCGGTGCGGGAGTACTGCGACTCGGCGGCGGCGCTGGACCTGCCCCGTCAGTCGCGGCCCGATCCGGGAGGCCCGGCGGCCCGCTGAGCCGTACGGTCGGGGTATGCGCATCGTCATCGCTGGAGGACACGGTCGGATCGCCCTGCGCCTGGAGCGGCTGCTCTCGGCGGGCGGACACGAGGCGGTCGGGCTGATCCGCCGCCCGGAGCAGGCGGAGGACCTGCGGACGGCGGGTGCGGAGCCCGTCGTGCTGGATCTGGAGTCGGCGTCGGCGGAGGAGGTCGCGGAGGTCCTGCGGGGCGCGGACGCGGCCGTCTTCGCGGCGGGCGCGGGCCCGGCCAGCGGGGCCGCCCGCAAGGACACGGTGGACCGCGGGGCGGCGGTCCTGTTCGCGGACGCGGCGGAGCGGGCGGGCGTCCGCCGCTTCGTCGTCGTCTCGTCGATGGGCGCGGACGCCGCACACCCGGGCGACGAGGTCTTCGACGTCTACCTGCGGGCGAAGGGCGCCGCGGACGACGCGGTCCGGGCGCGCCCGGGCCTGGAGTGGACGGTCCTGCGCCCCGGGATGCTCACCGACGACGCCGGCACGGGCCTGGTCCGCCTGGAGGCCCGCACGGGCCGCGGCCCGGTCCCCCGCGACGACGTGGCGGCCGTCCTCGCCGAACTGGTGGAGACCCCCGGCACGGCCGGCCTGACCCTGGAACTGGTCGGGGGCGCGACCCCGGTCACGGTCGCGGTGAAGGACGTGGCCGGCAACTGACCCGCCGGGGAGGGGCCGCCGGCGCCTCCCCGCTCCCGCTCCCGCTCCCGGAAACGAGTGAAGGTCCCCGGTGCGAACACCGGGGACCTTCTTCACGTGGCGACGCCAGGATTCGAACCTGGGTAGGCTAAGCCGACGGATTTACAGTCCGTCACGCGGGACACAACGCCAAGCTTGTGACCAGCTGCAACGTCGCCTGGGCCCACTCTGATTGAGCATCACGTCCACACCTCGTCCACATCACCAGGGTTCGGGGGCTTGATCGTTAAGGGGCAACGCGTCGGCCCCCTCCCGCTGGGGCTCAGACATGGACTGGCCAGGACTTGCCGTACAACCTGACGCCCAGCCCCTGCTGCCTGCCATGATGACCTTCCCGCTGTCACCCATGCTGCCGGCAGGCAGTACGAGAACGTGGAGTCGTAGTGGCTGCTCTGGAACTCCTGACCTACCGAGTCGCAGGTGGCGCGTTGAAGGCCATCACAGAGTCGGCCATGCGGTCGACAATGGCTCCGAAGTCTGGGGCTCTCATCGTTTCAAGGGGTTCAACAGGGCGACTTAGGAATCGGCTATTTCCAACCGTTTCCATCACAGAGGGCGACATTAAATCTTTCGAGAAGCACGTCCTCTCTACCATTAGCCCGCTACTCGCCACCGAATTTAAGGAATTGCCTCCCAACGAAAAGGAGGCAGCCATTGAAGCGGTCGCACAAGCATATGCGAAGTCTACCGCCGACGCCTTTGATTTCGACTTCGATCCCGAGAAGTACGCGACGCACATCAAGAAGAATTTCGAGAATGAGCTGTCGACAATGCGGCTTGGCGAGCCCGCCGAGCAGCTGTATTCTCGAATTGTCCACGAAGTTGCAGCGCAAGCGTTGAACTTCATCACCACCTGGCCTTCTTTTCTTGCGCGTGCCAGCGTGGAGAATTTGAAGCGCATGACTCAACTCGCAAAAGACCTTGAGAAAGTGCGCAAATCTGTCATTGATGACGCCACGAGGGAGGAGATCGATTTCGAGGAGAGGTACGCAGGGGTCATTATCGAAAAATTGGACCAGCTTGAACTCTTTGGTGTAACTGTTTCTGACGACACACAAAGAACTTACCCGCTTAGCACCGCCTACATCAGTCTTTCTGTGACTGAAAGCAGCGTCAGAGGCAGGCCCGCGAGCGAGGCGGAGCAAATTGCCCCGCCCATAGCGACGGAGTCTAGAAACCTCGAAGACGCGGTGGGTGGACTGCGCTCTGAGAGTGCGATTTCAAATTTCGATCGCATAATGCTCAGAGGGGACGCCGGATCCGGAAAAACTACGCTACTTCATTGGCTTGCCGTGAACTCTATGCGTCGTTCACTTGAAGGTGAAATGCATACGTTCAACGGCTACGTGCCGTTCGTTATTCCTCTGCGGCGATTTGCCGATCGGCCTCTTCCCGTCGCTCATGAGTTCTTGAGTGAGACTGGTCGCCATCTGACTGGCGAAATGCCCAATTCTTGGGTCAATAGAGTTCTTCGCAGCGGCCAGGCTTTCGTTCTCATCGACGGAGTGGATGAGCTTCCCGAGACACGCAGGGACGAAGCCAAGGAGTGGCTCACTGAACTCCTAGCCGCCTACCCGACCGCGCGCTACATTGTGACATCGCGCCCCGGGGCTGCTCAGGAAGAATGGCTAAAGCGTGAGAACTTCACATCAGTCGACATGCTCCCCATGAGCTCGTCTGACATTGCGAGCTTTATTCAGCATTGGCACGAATCGGCACGCTCCTGCCTACCCGATACCGTTGACGAGAGGCAGCTCGAGGAACTCGATGATTTCGAGAATGAACTTCTTTCCGCCATTCGTCAGCAACCTCAACTGCGCAGGCTAGCGTCGAATCCTCTGCTTTGCGCACTTCTCTGCACATTGAGCAGGGATCGCCGAATGCAGCTACCTCAAGGCCGCATGGAACTCTATGCAGCCGCGCTCGAAATGCTTCTCGTACGTCGCGACGCCGAAAGGAAGATCAAGCATTCAGACTCTCCAATCATGACGCTGGTGCAGAAACAGCGAATCTTGGGCGTCTTTGCATACTGGCTGCTGCGGAATAAACTGACGGACTCGACTAAAGAACAAGCTGTCTCTCAGATCGAGATCGCTCTCAAGTCCATGCCTGCGGTGCAGGCGACAGGGAGGGATGTCTACAAGTACCTCATGGTGCGAAGCGGGCTGCTGAGGCAGCCAGTGGAGGGCCGCGTGGACTTCATCCATCGAACCTTCCAGGAGTATCTGGCTGCCGACACCCTGATCAATCAGAACGACATTGGAGCTCTGGTACAGAACGCTCACTTGGATCAATGGCACGAGGTCGTAACCATGGCGGTGGGACACGCCAGACCACTGGAACGTGCAGAAATCCTACAAAACCTCCTAGATCGCGGTGATGCCGAGACCGAAAACCGAACACGCCTTCATTTGCTCGCCGGCGCATGCCTAGAGAACGCTGACCAGCTGGACGAGGGCACTTTCGAGCTTGTTCGCAGGAAAGTCTCCGCGCTCATTCCGCCCTCTAAGGTGGCGGATGCGAAAGAGCTTGCAGCGGTCGGCCCCATGGCTCTGAATCTACTTCCGCGCACATTGCGAAACCTCTACGCTGGACAGGCTGCGGCCTGTGTGCGAACCGCAAGCTTGGTGGGGGGCGAAGCAGCCATGGATATCATGAGCGGCTATGCCACCGACTCCCGCAAAATGGTCTACAAAGAGTTGGCGCGGGCGTGGAGACAATTCGACGTAGAGGAGTACGCGGAACGCGTCATTTCGCGGTCACCTCTATCTCAAAGATCTTTGATCGTCGACAACCCGGAGCTACTGGTAGGGGTTAAGTACCTCAGTCGCTTGCGGTCCCTGGAATGTCAATCTTACGTTCCAAACCTGGACTGGATTATTGATGCGCCTCAGCTCAGATCACTGGCTCTCGGCAGGCTGGATACCGGGACTGACCTGTCGCCGCTGGCCAAGTTTATCGCCTTGACGGAACTGGGGATGGGGTTTAGCGGGCCTCTGGATGAGGGGGTGCTGCGCTGGATGGATCAACTCACCGAACTACGCGACTTGAGGCTTGCCCATCCGGGAGAGACGGTGCCGATTGAACCGCGCTACATCCCCGTGCTACCGACTCTAAAGCGGCTCTCCGTCTCCGGATATAAAGTCACCATGTCCGGTATCGCAGATTCTCTTCCTTCGCTAGCTCATCTGCACTTCCTTTTTAGCGACACCATTGACTTTTCCGGAGTTGAGCGCCTCAGCTCGCTGCGAAGCCTACGTGTCTATAATTCTTCAACCCTCGTCAACTGCGAGGCACTAAACTCCCTTGAGAACCTTGACGAACTGACCTTGCTCAACGTGACACAGGAAACTCTGAGCGAGGCTGCCAAGATTCGCAATGTGCCCAAATTTGCGGTGTTCCCTCGCGGCCCCATGAGGGCAGAATTGGATCTGAGCGCGTTCGTTGATCACCCGAGTGTAAGGATTACCGTCCCCTCGACTATGAAGATCCTTCCGTCGGCAGAGGCATTGGGGGATCGGCTTTTGGTGCATCAGGTACGCAGGCCGCACAGCCAGGGGGATGTGGACTGACATCGCCACGGGAAAGTCAATGAGAGGAGGTGCGATGCCGAAAAGTAGCCCTAGGGGCACCTACTTGATCATTGCAGACGCATTGCGCTTGAAGATCGAGGAAGGATCTATCACAACATCGCTTCCATCCGAGGCGTCCCTTGCGGCCTCGCACAACGTCTCGCGCAACACTGTGCGACGGGCCCTGAAGGCTCTCGCAGCCAGCGGGCTAGTGGACTCGGAACCGGGAAGTGGCTGGCGGGTGGTTAAGGAGGGCGCCCGTCCGCCACTCGTAAGGAGAATGACCGATCTCATCACAGATGAATCTCTTGCGGTCGGCGATACCTTTCCCTCTGAGGCTAAGTTGTGCGAGCGATTTGGCGTCTCTCGCACAGCTGTACGTCGCGCCCTGGCCCAGATGGAGGGGGGCGGCCTAGTCGCCACCGTCCACGGTAAGGGGCGCACTGTTCGCGCCCTCCCGACTTCGCCTGAGCACCCGTAGCCTTGGCGTCCATGGGGCTTACTGAGTGGGCGTACTCGCTCTCCGAATCGCTGCTGTCCGAGCCATTGCCGCGCCGCTGGGCACACTCCCTTGGGGTCGCCAAACGGGCCCGATCGCTGAGCCCAATACTCGGTAGGGATGTCGAGCTACTGGAGGCTGCAGCCGTCCTGCACGACATCGGCTACTCCCCCTCTCTGGCTACCACCGGTTTCCACCCGCTCGACGGGGCCCGTTTCCTACGGGACCAGGAAAGGGCCGACGAGCGAGTCGTCCGGCTCGTCGCCCACCACTCCTGTGCCGTCCTGGAGGCCGAGGAGCGGGGTCTACGACGTGAGTTGGAGTCCGAGTTCTTGCTGGAACGGCCGGAGCTGGTGGACGCGCTCATCGTGTCCGACATGACGACCACCCCGGACGGCGAGCCCACGACGCCGGCCGCGCGGCTGGACGAGATCGTCCAGCGGTACGGGCCGGACACCATCGTGGGTCGGTTCATCCAGCGGGCGGCGCCGGAGATCCACGCGGCAAACGAGCGGGTTGAGCGGCGCATGGCCGCGGCCGGCGGCGCTCAGCCGATGTAAGGGGCCCTACGCGTCCCGTCCAGGCCGTGACGGATACGGAGGCGCATGGACGGGTGGATGTTGAGGTCGTTGAGGTCCGTCGGGTCTACCCAGCGGACCTCTTTCGATTCGCTGCTCGTGCGGAGGGAGCCGCCGACCGGCTTGGCCCGGAAGCAGATGGAGAACTGCTGGCGCACCTCGCCGTCGTCGTATGCGAGGACGTGCTCCGGATCCGTGTAGAGCCCGACGATGCCCTCGACCTCGACCGCGATGCCGGTCTCTTCCTCGACCTCGCGCACCGCCGTGTCGCCAATTCGCTCGCCGATGTCGTGTCCGCCGCCAGGCAGTGCCCACAGGTCGTTGTCGGTCCTGTGGATGAGCAGGAGCTGCCCGTCGCCGTCGCGGACGATGACGGTGACCGACGGGACCACCGAATTCGCTTTCGGGGCTTTCGGGTCGCGGAAGTAGTCGATCCGGGTCATGCGTCTGTGCCTCCGAGGTCTGTCGGGGAGGAGATCGGTCGGGCGCTCTCCCAGACCCGTTCCACGCTCTCCGCGTAGGCGTCGAACAGCTCGCCGCCGGGGACGCGCTGGAGGTGCAGGACGGGGGCCATGTAGGCGCCGACGCCGTACAGGTGCCCGTTGGCGAGCATCGCGTCGTCGGCCCGGTAGATGGAGTTGTAGAGCGTGGTCGGGTGGAGCCGGAACTCGACTCCGGGGAGCCCGAACAACGGCGCGTAGTTGACCAGCGCGTTGCGAATCTTGCTGGCCATGGCACCCCCGATCCCCTCGTCGGCCCCGCGCACTGCGACCGCGGCCGAGTCGGGGTCGCCGAGCATGAACCTGATCGGAACGCCGTCGGAGGACTTCTCCTTCACCACCTGGTGGAAGGCGGCGTCCTCGGTGAGCCAGAAGCCCGAGTAGACCAGGACGTCGAAGTGCCGCCGGGCGCCGGCGTAGAGCTGCGGCCAGAGTCGGTTCGGTACGACGGAGCGGTGTGGGTACAGCTGGACCAACTCGGCGCTACCCGCCTCCGTGACCTCGGCTGACGTCCGCTCCTCCGGCCAGAGGTAGGACACCTCCCGTTGCAGGAGTGATGCCGTCGCGTACTTGAAGCGGCGGTACGGCTGGCGCTTGGGGTCGTTGATCCAGCGCTCCACCGTCTTGGCCGACACCCCGAGCCGTTCAGCCACCTCGTCCAGGGTCATGCCGCGCTCGATGATCGCGCCGCGTAAGCGTTCATTGGCCATGCCGTGGGCTCCCCCGGTGGGACGACTTGGGACGACTTCACCGTAGCCAAGACGTCCTGGAGCCGTACATGCGCGGAGTCCAACGTCTGCCCTGATCAAGCCAAGCTGAATGCATCGAGCGGGGCGGACTCGCAACCACCAAAGAGCCAAGGGACTTGACGGTGCGAATCCTTCTCCGCATGATGAGGAACAGGTAGTACATGTACCTCACTGAGATTGGGCTCGGTGAGCCGTGCTGCCCACGTGCTTAGGGCGGGGACGCTGCAATCCCGCTAAAGGCCAGGTGGAACAGGGTTTCGGCCCGTACTGGCGAGGTGGCCCGGCGACCGCGAGCAACGGCCGGAGAGTGGGGACACGGTCCCCCTTGCAGTGGTCCATCCCTGTTGCCCGATGCCGAGGAGGTCCCGATGTTCCGACGAAGAACCCAGGCGCCGCCCCTGCTGGACCGGCAGGCCGGCCGCGCCGACCGCGTCACCTGACCACCGCAGCCGCTCGCTGCGGCCGGTTGCCTCCTCCGCCCGTCCGGGCCCCCTTCGCGGGGCTTCCGTACGGGCGGGGTCGAGGGGAGCCGGAGATCTAACCCCGAGCTTCAACGGCGTGAACCCCCGGTGCTGGAACACCGGGGGTTCGGTACGGGCCGTTTCACCCCCTGCTGTGAAGGGAGCACGACCCATGAAGTCCATCATCACACTCCCCGCCACCTCCCAGGCGCTGGCGTTCGACGGTGAGCCGTTGGCCGCGGAGCTGGACGCGATCGAGCTGGAGCTGCCGCTGATCGCGGCGGAGGTCGACCTCCTCGACGTGGAGATCATGACGCTGGACCGTTCGGCGACCGAGCTGGACGAGCGGCGGATCCGCCGGGCCCGCCACCGGGTCCTGGTCGAGCGCCGGAACCTGACCAACCGCATCGCGGTGCAGTCGGGCGGTGCCGCGTGAACGCCCGGACGCTCGCCGACCTGGCGGCGCCGCTGACGGCGCTGGTCGCGCTGGACGCGAGGTTCTCGCACCTGCCGGCGCCGAACGTGGACCTGTGCCCGGTCTACCCGGACCGGCTGTGCCTGTCGCTGCACGACGACCTCGGCGCGTTCGAGGCGTGGCGCGAGGCCCTGAACATCGACCCGGCGGCGGTTGTTCACCGCGTTCAGGGCAACGGCGGGACGCGGGTGCTGAAGGTTCACGGCCGGTTCGCCGGCGCCGACATCGAGCTGACTGGCTTCACCCCGGCCTTGGCCGAGGAGCCGGTGGAGGCGGGTTCGGGGGCGGTGTCGTGAACGCCGTTCAGATCCGTTCAGCCGAGCAGGCCCTGAACGTCGGCACATGGCTGATCGTGTGCGGGGCGATGCTGTACTCGGTCCTCACCGTCACCCCTTTGATGCGGGCCCACACCGCCGACGAGTGGGACTGGACGGCCCCCATCCTCCCCATCGTCGTGGACGCCGCCGTCGTCATCGTCGTCCGTCTCGACTCCGTCCTGGCCCGCCTGGGCGGGGAGGGCGGCAGGTGGCCGGTGGTGCTGCGGTGGATGACCGGCATCATGACCCTCGCCCTCAACACCGCCGACTCCGCGCTGAGGAAAGACCTGGTCGGAGTAGCCGTGCACGCGGTCGCACCCCTCCTCCTCATCGTCACCTCCGAGACCGGCCTCGCCTACCGCCGCGCCATCACCGCCGCCGTGAACGGCCTGGAGGAGCGACAGCGGGCCGAGCGCCGGCGCCGCGAGCAGGAGGCCCGCGAGCGGGCCGAGGAGGCCGAGCAGGCCGAGCGGCGGCGGGCGGACGAGGAGGAGCGGCGGGAGCGTGAGCGCCGCGAGTTCGACGCGAAGCTGGCCCGTGAACAGCGTGAGCATGAGGCGGCACTCGTGCGCGAGCAGGCCGAGCGTGAGGAGCGCAGGGAGCGGGCGGAGCGGGAGGCTCGTGAACGCGATGAACGCGAGCGTGAACAGCAGCGCCTGGACCGTGAACGCCGTGAACGCGAGGCCGCCCAGCGTGCCGAACACGACCGCCGGCAGGCCGCCGAGCAGGCCGCCCGTGAACAGCGCGAGCGGGAGGAGCGGGCCGAGCGTGAACGCGCCGCCCTCCTCGCCGCCGGGCCGGTGAACGGCAAGCAGCCCGAGGAGCAGGCCCGCCAGACGGTGGCCGCGGCGTTCGCCGCCGGGGTGCCGGTGCGGCAGGCGGCCGAGCTGTGCGGCTGGTCCGTCGGCTGGGTCTCCACCCGCTACCAGGAACTCCGCGACACCACCCCGGCTCTGGAAGGAGCGTCCCGGTGAAGCTCTCCCCGCACACCAACCCGCCCGAGCCCGACAACCTCCTGATCCGGTTCCACAACCAGACCGGCGCCGCCGTCGACGTCACCGGCACCCGGGCCTCCTACGGCTCGATCTGGCACTGCCACGGCTGCGGCGACCGCCCCGACACGGGCGACCACCTCGGGTTCACCCGCCGCGCGGCCAACGAGCACGCCGCCGCCTGCCGGGCCTCGCACCACCGGCTCGGCTGATGGCCGGCCTGCCCGTCTACCGGTGGCGTCTGGCGCCGGAAGGGCTGGCGACGTTCCGGCAGCTCCGGGCCATGGGGCTGCGGCCCGGCGGTCAGCCGGTCGTGGCCCAGCTCGAACGCCCCCGCCGCCGACGCGGCCCGCTCGTCGCCTACCTCTACCGGATCGACCTCGCCCGCCCGGTCCGCCCGGTGACCCCGGCCAAACGGGCCGCGCTGGCCCGGGCGAACGCGGCCCGCCGCATCTGCCCGGCCTGCGGGCGGGACGCCGGATACCGGATCCCGCCCTCCCTCGGCATGTGCGTCCCGTGCGCGGACGCCCCCACCACTCTCGCCGCCTGACCTGGAGGTTCCCATGCAGAACGCCCAGTCGCAGGGCTCGCTCATGTACGTGCTGACCCTGTCCGACGGACGGGGCCAGGGAACGGTGACCGGCACGTACAACCCGGCCGTCGGGGAGACCCGCCACGACGCCTACGGCGCGATCCGCCGGCACGCCCTGACCATCTACCCGCACCTGCAGGACGCGACCGTCGTGTTCTTCTCCCTGGAGCCCAACGCGCTCTGACCTGCACCTTTCCCCGGCCGCCCCACCTTCTCTGGGGCGGCCTCCTTCGTCGCTCGTGCAAGGGAGTGCATCCCGTGTCTCGTCGTTCCCGTCCCCGCACGGTGCAGGTGCCCCCGGGTGCCACCACCGTCCGCATCCCCCGCCAGCGTGGCGCCAAGAACGCCCCGCCGGTCGTCGTTCTCGTCTCCGAGCCCCGCCCGTCACTGTCGTCCCGCCTCGCCCGCGCGGCCGGCGGCTGGGCGTGGAAGCACCGCGCCGCCTGGGCGCCGACCGGCTATGCCGTCCTCGCCTACGTCCTGACGGCCGTGGTCCACGCGGTCGCCCCGTGGATGGTCTACGTCCTCGCCCCGGCCGCCCTGGTCCCGCTGCTGGCCCTGGTCTGGGTCCGGGCCAAGCACCCGGGCCGGGTCGGGGATCGTCCCGGACGTCTCCTGACCGCCGCCGTCCTCGCCACGCTCGCCCTCGGCTGGACGGCCGCGACCGTCCACTACGGCCCGCTCACCGTCCCGCTCGCCTGGACGTGGGCGGGGCTGACCCTCGCGGTGCAGGTGTTCTGGCTCGTCGTCCGCCGCTCGAAGTGACCTGAGGAGGAACCGTCATGGCTCAGATCCCGAACCCCAACGCCCGCCGCACCACCCGCACCAACACCAACCGCGCCAACGGCAACGGCGGCGGCAACAAGTCCGACAAGTTCGCCAACGCCGGCGCCGCCGTGGGCGGGTTCGTCGGCGCCATGGGCGGCTCGTTCATCCCGCCGGTCAACGTCAACGTCAACCGCACCACCGTCAACGGCAACGGCGGTGGCGGTGGACGCCGGCCGCACCCGCAGGCCCTGATGCCCGAGCCGGACTTCACCTCCCCGGCGCAGGTCCGCGCCTACTGCAACCACCTGCGCGCCACCGCCGTCGCCCTGTCGATCGAGGTCGCGATGGGCGCGGAGATCCTGAAGAGCGTGCTGGCGGCGGTGCCGGACCCGGAGGGCCGGATCGGCGGCTCGCGGATCCGGGCGGCGAAGGTGGCGCGCAAGCTCCAGAAGTCCGCCGACGAGCTGCGCAACGCGGCCAAGCTCGCCGCGGCGACCTACGCCACGTTCCAGCAGGAGTACCGCGAGGAGATCAACCGCGTCCGCCACCACGCCCGCCCCCGCGCACAGCAGCGCATGAACTGGGTCCAGCAGTAACCCGAGCCGGAAGGGAGGTCCGGTCATGGCCGGACGCAAGCACACGACCATAGACGTACTCGACGACGGCACCAGCGGGTCCACCGGCGGGACGATCACCGCTTACCTGCTCCACCGGGCGAAGCCGCACCTGCCGCCGTGGCTCGGCGTCGCCGGAACCGGCCTGGCCGGAGCCCTGGGCAATCTGCGGTGGGCCGACAGCGCCGCCGCCGGCGCCGGGCTCACGCTCGCCTCCGTTGCCCTGACCGGGGCGACGTGGTGGATCGGCCGCAACACCAGCCAGCAGCGGCGCCTGCACTCCGCGATCACGGTGGCGGCGGGGTCGGCGTGGCTGACCGGCGCCTGCCTCGCGGGGCCGACCGCCGGGCCGCTGGACGACCTGTTCCTGATGGGCGGGCCGGTGGTCGCGCTGTCGTGGAACGTGCGCCTGGCCATGCGCCGCACCGACGACTCCCCGGCCGCCGGCGGCGGAGACAAGGGCCTGCTGGAGAAGGTCGGTCTGGCCCGCGCCGCGATCGGGGCGACCAAGGTCGAGCCGAACCGGGTCACCGCGCAGATCGCGCTGGAGCCCGGCGAGCAGACCACCGAAGACGTCGCCAAGGTGCTACCGCGGCTCGCGTCCGCGTTGGACCTGCCGACGACGGCGCTGCGGTTCCAGCCCAACCCGGACTCCGCCCGCCGCGGCGAACTCGTCATCGTCCCCGAGGACATGCTCGGCGAGGTCGTCGAGTACGACGGCCCGTCCAACCTGGGCGGATCCATCGCCGACCCGCTGGTCATCGGCCGGTACGACGACGGCTCCCCGCTCCTGCTGTGGCTCCCCGGAGACCCCGAGCAGGGCCGCAACGCCACCCACCTCCTCATCGCGGGCGGCACCGGATCCGGCAAGGGCGACGGCGCCCTGAACGTCCTCACGGAGATCGTCTCCCGCACCGACGTCAACGTGTGGCTGTCCGACCCGAAGTCCTTCCAGGACTTCCGCCCCCTCCTCCCGGCCTTCGACTGGGCCGAGGAGGGCGGCGCCGGCACGGAGGCGATGGTGGAAGCCCTCCAGGCCGCCATCCCCGCCCGCACCCGCTGGCTCGGAGCCCACCGCTACCGGCAGTGGACCGTCCAGGCCGCCGCGAAGCAGACCGACCCGGCGCACTCCTGCCAGCCCGACGGCAGCGCGTGCGGCTGTGAGGGCATGGCGTTCCTGGTCGCGTGGTTCGAGGAGGCCGCCAACACCCTCCGCGCGCTCGGGGACGACGCGTTCACCGGAATCGCGCAGGAGGCCCGCGCGGCCGGCGTCTCACTGGTCGTCTCGCTCCAGCGCCCGAGCTACGACCAGATGAGCACCAGCACCCGCGCCTCCCTGCCCTCCGTCCTCGCGTTCGGCTGCGACCCCCGCGACGAGGGATTCGCCCTGCCCGAGTCGGTCCTGGACGCCGGCGCTCACCCGGGCGCGTGGGGCAACCGGCGCCCCGGTTACTGCTACCTGGTCTCCGCAGGCATCCCCGAGGACCGCTACCCCGCCCCGGGCCGCACCCGGCAGTTCACGACCCGGTCCATGGACGTGATGGAGGAGCTGGCGGACTGGGCTGCCGCCCACGGCGCCCCCGTCGACCCGGTCACCGTGAAGGCTGCTGAGGCCACCGTCGGCAACGCCTACACCCACCGCACCCACAACGGCCCTGCCGCAGAGACAGGCGCCCCGCAGCTCCAGCTCATCGAGACCGAGGAGGACGAGGAGATGACCGAGGGCATGTGGCTCGACGCGGAGGACGACGCCATCGACCCCGACGCCGACCTGCCCGGCGACGAAGCGGGCGACGACGCCCCCCTCTTCGGTCAGGAGAAGGGCTACAAGCCCACCCCGGAGGAGGCCCGGGTCCTCTTCGAGAGGGCGCTGGAGGAGTTCGAGGCGGCGGGCCGGATGGTCGTCGGCCCGAAGGACTTCTCCGACTGGTGCGAGACCCACGGCTACAGCCGCCCGTGGATCTCCGCTCGCCTCAAGGACGCCGCCCTCGACGGCCGCCTGGAGCCCACCAACCAGACCGGCCGCTGGCGGATCGTCCCCGCCCTCGCCGCCGCCTGACACCCGTGTGACGGCCTGACACCGTCAGGGGCCCGTGACACCCAAACCCTTAGGCGGGAGCGGGTGTCACGCGCCCTGACACCCCCGCCTGACACCGCCGTGACACCCCGGCACGTGGGCCCGTGACACCCGAGTCGCGGGCCCGCCCCACACCCCGAGAAGGGCCCCGCCATGCCCGACCACACCCACACCCCGGCACCCGTCATCCACCACCCCATCCCGCTCCCCGCGACCCCCCACGCCGTCGTCCCCACCGCCCCGGCCGGGCTCCCCGCGGTCACGTCCGTCCAGCTCCCCGACGGCCGGATCGTCACCGGCTACACCCTCGCCCCCACCCCGCCCGTCCCGGCCCGTCCGGCCGGGTCGGTTCCGGCGTGGGCCAAGACCACCGCGCTCCTCGCGCCGACCGTCGGCGGTGGGGTCGCCGCTGGCGGCATCGGACTCTCCTACGCCGCCCCGGGACTCATCGCCATGAGCCAAGCCCTTTGGTCCGCCGCCGCCCTCGTCGTCGCCGGCGTCATCGCTGTCCCGATCCTCCTGCGCACCGCCCGCCGCGCCATCACCGGCAACGACGGCGGGGGCGGGGGCTCGGTCCGGACGACCACCCACATCACCCAGAACATCACCTCCACCGGCCTCTTCGGCCGCGCCAACGGCACCATCAACCACCACTAGGGAGCCCTGAATGGCCACCATCCTGATCAGCTCGTGCGGCACCGGCCACAACGACACCCCCACCGCTCCCGACCCGGTCGTCGTCGACACCACGACCCTGCACAACCCGCCCGACGACCCCGCCGTCCGCGCCACCCTCACCCAGCTCACCGGCCTGCACCCCGACGTCGCCGCCTACGTCCTCGCCACCCCTGGCGCCCACAGCCTTCTCGACTCCGCGCTCACCGACATCGAGCGCCGCACCGCTCAGGGCGAACAGCGCATCGAGGTACACGTCCACTGCTACGGCGGCCGGCACCGTTCCGTCGTCATCGCCTAAACCCTCGCCATCGCGCTGCACTCCCGCAGCCACCACGTGGACGTCACCCACCGGCACATCAGCCGCCCGGTCCTGCCGTCCCGCAACCCCGCCTAGCTACGCCGAGGGCGGCCCCCGTCTCGCCAAAGTCCGGGGCCGCCCTCGCCTGCCAGCACTGCCTAGAGAACTGGAGACACCCAGCATGACCCATCCGACCCAGTCCCGACGGGAGCGCACGGGAGCGGCCGCGTGAACAGCATCCACACCACCGCCATGGCCCTCGCCGACGGCGGACTCCCCGTCCTGCCCCTGCTCGCCGACAAGCGCCCGTTCGGCCTCTGCCGCGCCTGTGTGGACATCGCGTGCGGCGGCCGGCCGAGCATGAAGACCTCCGGGCCCTGCGCCTGCCCCTGGCCGTGCCACGGCTGGGCCGCCGCCACCACCGACCCCGCCACCCTCGCCTCCCCTCAGTGGGCCGCAGCCTGGCGCCGCGCACGTGCCATCGGCTACCACCCGGGCGGCGCCGGCGTGACCGTGGTCGACCTCGACAACGCCGACGCGGTCGGCTGGGCCCGCGCCACCCTCCCGGCCACCACCACCGTGCAGACGACCCGCGGGGAGCACTGGATCTACTCCGGCGCCGTTCGGTCGGTGAACAGGGTCCGTGAGGGCGTCGACATCAAGTCGCTGATGTCCTACGCCCGCTGGCTCGGCCCCGGCACCGGCACCATGGCGGACGTCCCCATCGCCGTACACGCCCTGGTCGAGGAGAAGCCCGCCACCCGGCCCACGCCCCGCGCCGTCCCGGTGCCCGCCCCGGCCGGCGGCGGGCAGTGCCCGCATCGCTCGCCCGTCTACCTGGAGCGCGGTATCGCCATGGCGGAGCAGCGGATCACCGAGGCCCAGAGTGCCGTGCACGCCACGGTGTATCGGACGTTCCTGGCGGTGCTGTCCGCCCACGGCCGGTGCGGCTGCCTCACCGAGGCCCACATCGGCCGCCTGTTCACCGCCGCGCAGGCCAAGGGAGAGTCCCCGCGGCACTGCACGGTCGCCTGGGCCAACGCCACCGCAGCTCTGGGGATCTGACCATGTCCGAGGACGAGAAGAACCCAGCGCGCGAGGTCATCACCGAGTACGCACAGGCCCACTTCCGGTACTTCCGGACCGCCGACGGCACCGTCTACGCCCAGCGCAACGCCCAGCCCATCGCACGGCCGATCCGCTCGCAGGGCACGACGGGGAGCCACCGGCAGGAACTCATGGTCGGCCTGTTCCGCGACGGGCACGGCGTCTTCAACGGAACCGCACTCAAGGAGGCTCTGGACTTGATCGAGGCACTGGCGATGACGGAGGAGGTCCAGCCGGTCTACATCCGCGTCGCCCCAGGATCCGACGGGGCCACCTGGCTGGACCTCGGCCGCACCGACGGCAAGTCCGTCCGCATCCACCCCACCGGATGGGACATCGTCACCCCCGAGCCGCGCGAGGTCTGCTGGCGGCGCACCCAGCTCACCGGGGAACTGCCGCTGCCAGCGAAGGACACCAACGGCAAGGGCCTGGACCTGCTGCTGCGGCTGTGCAACTTCGCTGACGCCCGTACCGAGGCCCTGGTCGTCGCCTGGCTCGTCGGCTGCCTCGGCCCCTCCGTGCCCGTCCCCGCCCCGTTCCTCACCGGTCCCCAGGGCGCGGGCAAGTCCACCGGCGGCCGGATGCTCATCCGGATCATCGAGGGCATGAGCGCCGACCTGCGGCGCTCCCCGAAGGACGAGGAAAGCCTGATCGCGGCCGTCGCCGCCGGGTGGGTCACCGCGCTCGACAACCTGTCTCACCTCGGTCCCGACCTCTCCGATCTCATGTGCTGCATCGTCACCGGCGCCGAGACCGTGAAGCGGGCCCTGTTCACCGACGGCGATGTCGTGCGCTCCCGCTACCGCCGGCCTCTCCTGCTGACCGGCATCGACGTCGGCGTCATTCGCCCCGACCTCGCCGAACGCCTCCTCCCCCTCCGTCTGGAGCGGCCGACGGTGCGGCGGACCGAGGCGGAGCTGTGGGAGGAGTTCGAGGAGGCCCTGCCCGTCATCCTCGGCTCCCTGCTCGACCTCGCCGTCCAGCTCCGCGCCACCCAGGCCGACATCCCCACCGACCTGCGCATGGCCGACTTCGCCCACCTGTGCGCTCAGCTCGACGCCGCCACCGGCCTCGGCGCGCTGGACGCCTACCGGGCCAGCCTGGACGACCTCAACGACGACGTCATCGAGGGCGACCTCCTCGCCCAGACCGTCCTCAAGCACGCCGCCGGCATCGAGCCTGGCACCGAGGTCCGGATGACGTCCGCCGAGTGGCTGCACGCCCTGACCCAGCTCTACATCGGCGAGGGGGAGTTCCGGCCCCTGCCCAAGGGCTGGCCCACCACCGGCAAGGTCCTCTCCGACCGCCTCAAGCGCCTCCAGCCCGTCCTCACCGCCCGCGGCGTATACGTCGACTGGGGCCGCACGAACAGCGCCCGCTACATCGAGATCGCCCGCCCGGCGCCCCCGCAGGACGAGCAGGGCCAGGTGTTCTAGACCCCGCGCCACGCGGGCCCAGCCGCACAGACAAGAGGAGCACCCCCGTCCCGGCGCGCCGGGTGCTCCTCTTGCTCTTCGGCGGCTTGCCGCCGCTCAAGGGCGTGCCGCTCTGCGGCTCCCCATTCACGCCTGAAGGCGCGCACAACAACAGACACAGGCCCCCTCTTTTCCTAAGTAGGAACGTCTGCGTCACCTGCGTCACCACAGCCCCGAAAACCGGTCCTGGCCTGCATCAACAGGGGTGACGCAGAGCCCAAGTCTCTGCGTCACCCTTCGTCACCTGCGTCACCCCGTGACGGACGGCTGCGTCACCGGTGACGCAGCCCGTCACCCCCTGCGTCACCGAAACCAGCAGGTCAGCGCCCCGAGTGACGCTGATGACGCAGTGACGCAGAAATCGCCACTTCGGACACATTCGCCCGCGTGACTCGGAAGAGGAGACCCCATGGCCCGCACCACCCGCCGCCGTCAGCCCGCCGACGAGTGGCTCCCCCTGACCGACGTCCTCGCCGAGATCGGCATCACCCGAGCCACCTACTACCGCTGGCGCAACCGCGGCTACGGCCCCGAGGTCAAGCGCCTGCCCAACGGACACCTGCGGGTCCGCCGCAGCGTGCTCGACGCCTTTCTGAACGAACTGGAGACCGTGTGACCGAGTGGAGCTACACCGTACGAATCTGGAGCATCAGGAAGCGGCCGTACCGCAAGCCGTACCAGCTCCGCTGGCAGGTCGGCACGCGGCCGCACTCCGAGTCCTTCCTGACGCTCGGGCTCGCCGAGAGCAGGCGGGCGCAGTTCATCACCGCGACCCGCGAGGGCGAGCCGTGGGACGTCGACAGCGGCCTGCCGAAGTCGATGGTCCAGAAGGCGAAGGACATCTCCTGGTACCAGCACGCCAGGAACTACGTGGAGATGAAGTGGGACCACTCCCCCGCCTCCACCCGGCGGAACCTCGCCGAGGCCATGGCTACCGTGACGCTCGCCCTGGTGAAGGACACCAAGGGCATGGGCGACCAGAAGGCCCTGCGCCGCGCGCTCTACACCTGGGGCTTCAACGTGAACCGGTGGAAGGAGGAGACGCCGGCGGACGTCGCCGCGCTCCTCGCCTGGGTCGAGCGGAAGTCCGTCCCCACCTCCCAGCTCTCGGACCGGATGCTCGTCCGCCGGGCCCTGGACGCCTGTGCCCGGCGGCTGGACGGGAAGACGTCGTCCGGGTCGGTCATCGCCCGTAAGCGGGCCATCTTCCACCAGGCCCTCGGCATCGCGGTGGACGCCGAGCTGCTGAGCGAGAACCCCATGGCGGCCCTGAAGTGGAAGGCGCCGGAGCGGGTCGAGGAGGAGGTCGACCCCGAGGCCGTGCCCGATCCGGCCCAGGCCGCTGCGCTCCTCTCCGCCGTCGGCCGGCAGGGGGACCGCGGGCGGCACCTGGAGGCGTTCTTCGGGTGCCTGTACTACGCCGGCGCCCGGCCCGGGGAGCTGGTCGGCATTCGGCTCCAGGACTTCGATCTGCCCCGGCGCGGGTGGGGGCTGGTACGGCTCCGGGAGAGCCGGGCGCGGTCCGGGAGCTCCTGGACGGACAGCGGTGAGGCCCACGACCGGCGCGGGTTGAAGCACCGGACGCGGAAGGCCGTCCGGCACGTGCCGATCCCGCCCGAGCTGGTGGCCAAGCTGCGGTGGCACGTCACCCTCTACGGCACGCACGCGGACGGCCGGATCTTCCGGACCGCCCGCGGCGGGATGGTGCAGGAGAGCGGGTACGGCGAGGTCTGGGCGAACGCCCGGCAGGAAGCCCTCAGCCCGTCCGAACAGGAATCGAAGCTCGCCAAGCGGCCGTATGACCTTCGTCACGCCGCCGTCTCCACGTGGCTCAGTTCCGGGGTCGAGCCCCAGCTCGTCGCCCAGCGGGCCGGCCACTCGGTCGCCGTCCTCTTCCGGTTCTACGCGAAGTTCCTGAAGGGCGGCGACGAGGCCGCGAACGCCAAGATCTCCGCCCGGCTGAACCAGCACCGGGCCGGCGCCCCCGCCGGGGTCTGATCGGCCCGTACGGCCGTCCACGCGCCGTCCACACAGGCTGGTAGAGGGCGGTATCGAGCGGTACTGAGTGAGACAGTCGCGCCCTGGTCACACCTTTACACGCAAACGGCCCCTGATCACGTTTCCGCAGATCAGGGGCCGTTCATGAAGCGTGGCGACGCCAGGATTCGAACCTGGGTAGGCTAAGCCGACGGATTTACAGTCCGCTCCCATTGGCCACTCGGGCACATCGCCATGGGTTTCGCTGCCTTGGATCCCCGCTGTTCTGCGGTGTTCCCCGGCAACGACGTAAACAATACCTGATCCCCGGGGGTGGTTCGCCACCGGATTGCCCGGCGGGTGATCAGAGGTTCGGGCCGCGGCTCACCCCCTAGGCTTTGGGGGTACCCCACAGCATCCGAGCAAGGAGCCACGAGTCATGGCCGACTCCAGTTTCGACATCGTCTCCAAGGTCGAGCGGCAGGAGGTCGACAACGCCCTCAACCAGGCCGTGAAGGAGATCTCCCAGCGCTACGACTTCAAGGGAACCAACGCCTCGATCTCCTGGTCGGGCGAGAAGATCCTGATGCAGGCGAACGGCGAGGAGCGCGTGATGGCGATCCTCGACATCTTCCAGTCCAAGCTGATCAAGCGCGGGATCTCGCTGAAGTCGCTGGACGTCGAGGGTGAGCCGCAGCTGTCCGGCAAGGAGTACAAGCTCTTCGCCTCGGTCCAGGAGGGCATCTCCCAGGAGAACGCCAAGAAGGTCGCGAAGGCGATCCGGGACGAGGGCCCCAAGGGCGTCAAGGCGCAGGTGCAGGGCGACGAGCTGCGGGTCAGCTCGAAGAGCCGGGACGACCTCCAGGCCGTGCAGGCGCTGCTCAAGGGCAAGGACTTCGACTTCGCCATCCAGTTCGTGAACTACCGCTGACGTCCCGCGGTCCTTCCACGCCCGTGTCCGAAAGCCGCCAGCGCCTGTGCCGGCGGGGCTCGCACACTGGAGGCATGGACGACATCACCGTGTACGCGTACGCCGACGGCCCCCTGGGCGAGATGCTGCTGACCGGGCAGGTCTCCGCGGGGGGTCGCGCCGTGCTGCGGTCGCTCTCGCTGCCCGGGCAGAAGGGGGCCGTGGCGGTCGGGGACGGCTGGGTGCGCGACCAGGGGGCCTTCGCGGAGGTCGTGGCGCAGCTGGAGGAGTACTTCGGCGGGCGGCGGGAGCGGTTCGACGTGCCGCTGGCCGCGGACGCCGGGACGGAGTTCCAGCGGCGGGTCTGGGCGGCTCTGGAGGAGATCCCGTACGGGACGACCGTCAGCTACGCGGAGATCGGGCGGCGGGTCGGGGCCGGCGGGGCCGGGGTGCGGGCGGTGGGGACGGCGATCGGGCGCAATCCGCTGCTCGTCGTGCGGCCCTGCCACCGGGTGATCGGCGCGGACGGGAGTCTGCGCGGGTACGCGGCCGGTCTGGAGCGGAAGCGGTCGCTGCTGGATCTGGAGGGGGCCCTCGCGTGACCGAGGGGCTGTTCCCGCGCGAGCGGGCCGAGGTCGCGCCCGGGGCGGTGCATGTGCCGGGATGGCTGCCGGCCGAGCGGCAGCGGGAACTGGTCGCGGCCTGCCGGGAGTTCGGGCGGGGGCCGCTGTCGTACCGGCACACGGTGCTGCCCGGCGGGGGCGTGATGTCGGTGCGGTCGCTGTGTCTGGGCCGGCAGTGGGTCCCGTACCGGTATCTCGACTCCGTCGCCGTCGTACTTCCGGACTGGCTGGCCGCGCTGGGGCGGGCGGCGGTGGCCGAGGCGTACGGGGACGACGGCGGTTTCGCGCCCGACACCGCGCTGGTGAACTTCTACGGGGACGGCGCCCGGATGGGCATGCACCAGGACAAGGAGGAGCGGTCCGGGGCGCCGGTGGTGTCGCTGAGTCTCGGCGACCGCTGCGTCTTCCGGCTGGGCAACTCCGAGGGGCGGGGGCGGCCCTGGAGCGACGTGGAGCTGGCCTCCGGGGACCTGTTCGTGTTCGGCGGGGAGTCCCGCCGGGTGTACCACGGCGTGCCGAGGGTGTTTCCTGGGACCGCCGATCCGTCGCTCGGGCTGTCCGGGCGGCTCAACATCACTCTGCGGGAGACAGGTCGCTCGTGACCGCACCACTGCGCCGGTCCCTCGGTGTCCTCGACGCCGTCGTCGTCGGGCTCGGCGCCATGGTGGGCGCCGGGATCTTCGCCGCCCTCGCCCCGGCGGCCGGTGCGGCCGGCAGTGCGGCCGCGCTGCTGACGGCGCTGGGGATCGCCGCCGTCGTGGCGTACTGCAACGCGATGGCCTCGGCCCGGCTGGCCGCCCTGTACCCGGAGTCCGGCGGCACCTACGTGTACGGTCGCGAACGTCTGGGCCCCTTCTGGGGATACCTCGCCGGCTGGGCGTTCGTGGTCGGCAAGACGGCCTCCTGCGCGGCGATGGCGCTGACCGTCGGGGCCTATCTGTGGCCGGACCAGGCGCATGCCGTGGCGGTGGCCTCGGTGGTGGCCCTGACGGCCGTCAACTACGGGGGCGTGCAGAAGTCGGCGCTGCTGGCGCGGGTGATCGTGGCGATGGTCCTGGCGGTGCTCGCGGCGGTGGTCACGGCCACCTTCACGGGGGCGCCCGGGGGCCGCTTCGGGCTCGGCGGGGAGGTCACGGCGACCGGGGTGCTCCAGGCCGCGGGTTTGCTCTTCTTCGCGTTCGCGGGGTACGCGCGGATCGCCACGCTCGGCGAGGAGGTCCGCGATCCGGCCCGCACGATCCCCCGGGCGGTACCGCTCGCGCTGGGCCTCGCTCTCGCCGTCTACGCCCTGGTCGCGGTGGGCGTCCTGCTCGCCCTCGGGCCGCTCGGACTGGCCCGCTCCACCGCGCCGCTCGCCGACGCCGTCCGGGCCGCCGACGCCTCCTGGCTGGTGCCGGTGGTGACCGCCGGCGCGGCGGTGGCGGCGCTCGGCTCGCTGCTGTCGCTGATCCTCGGGGTGTCGCGGACGACGCTGGCGATGGCCCGGGACGGCCACCTGCCGGCGGGCCTGGCCGCGGTGCACCCGCGGTTCCGGGTGCCGCACCGGGCCGAGCTCGCGGTGGGCGCGGTAGTGGCGGTGGTGGCGGCGACGGCGGACGTGCGGGGCGCGATCGGCTTCTCGTCCTTCGGCGTCCTGGTCTACTACGGGATCGCCAACGCCTCGGCGTGGACGCTGGGCCCGCGGCCGCGGCCCCTGGCGGCGCTGGGGCTCGCCGGGTGCGCGGCGCTGGCCGGGGCGCTGCCGCTGGGGTCGGTGCTGGCCGGGTCGGGCGTGCTGGCGGCGGGCGTGGTGGCGTACGCGGTCAGTCGAGGACGACCCGGACACCCTGGGCCCTGAGGCCGTCGACCCACTCCTGGAACGTCGCCGGGCGGGGTTCGGCGAGGAGCGGGGTGACGCCGAGGCAGGCGCGGGCGGTGGCGGCGTGGTGCCAGACGAGGGTGCGGCCGGAGAGGGCCGGGCCGAGCGTGCCCGGGGTGCCGCCGGGGAAGGCGCGGCCGGGGCCGAGGACGGCCTCGCCGAGGGCGCAGAGGAAGGCGTCGCCGTCGGTGGTCGCGCGCCCGTCCAGGTCGTGCGTGTCGCCGGTGACGGGGCGCGGGGCGCGGTGGGCGCGGCGGGCGGCCATGCGCAGCCACTCGGCGCGGGCGGTGCCGGTGAAGCGGCGCCAGGTGCCGGGGGCGGGCGGTGGCTCGTGGTCGTGGAAGAGGTCCCAGACCTCGCGGTGCTGGTGCGGCAGGAGGCCCGAGCGGGGGAAGGCGACGGTCAGGTCGACGAGGTCGTGGTGGCGGCGGGAGGCGGCGACGGCGGTGACCCGCCCGGCGTCCGCCTCGTGCTGGGGACCGGCCAGGAAGTCGAGGACCTGGTAGCGGACGGCCTCGTACTCCGCCGCGCCGGCGGCGAGGGCGTCGCGGAGGGCCCCGCGCGGGGAGCAGCCGAGGAAGGTGACCTCCCCGTGGGTCAGTTCCTCGGGCGGTGGGGGTGAGACCCGGACGAGGTTGCCGCAGGGGACCGCGCCGTACGCCCCGTGGAGGCGGCGCGGCGGGCCCGCGGACTCCACGGTGACGGCGTCGCCGCGGGCGCCGAGGACCCGGACGGCGGTGAGCCGCCAGGCGCCGTCGGGGGTCTCGACGTCGAGGGTGCCGAAGGGGGCGGTGCCCTCGACGATCGCCTGGGTGACGGCCCGGGCCAGCTCTCCGCGCGGTTCGCAGCCGCGCAGTTCGTGGCGGATCCGCGGGGGCGGGTCGGGGTCGCCGTAGAGGCCGCGGACGTCGTGGCAGAGCGCGACGGCCTGGAGGCCGGAGAGCAGGGCGTAGCGCGGCCGGTGCACGGTTCAGAAGCCGGGGTGGCGGTACGCCTGCCCCTGGTAGGTCCCGCCTCCGCCGTACGCCTGCTCGGTGGGGACGATGTCCTTGCCGAGCGGCAGGAGCGAGACGGGGATGAGCTTGAAGTTCGCGATGCCGAGCGGGATGCCGATGATCGTGAGGCAGAGGAGCACGCCGGTGACGATGTGGCCGAGGGCGAGCCACCAGCCGGCGAGGATCAGCCACAGCACGTTGCCGACGCAGGAGGCGGCGCCGGCGCCGGGCTTGTCGACGACGGTGCGGCCGAAGGGCCAGAGGGCGTAGAGGCCGACCCGGAAGGCGGCGAGGCCGAAGGGGATGCCGATGATCGTGATGCAGAGGAGGAGGCCCGCCGCGAGGTAGCCGAGGAACAGCCAGAAGCCGGAGAGGACGAGCCATATGACGTTGAGGACGGTCTTCACGGGCGGCGACCTGCCATCTCTTCGAGGCGAGCGATCCGCTCGGCCATGGGCGGGTGGGTCGAGAACATCTTGGAGAGTCCCTTGCCCGGGCGGAAGGGGTTCGCGATCATCATGTGGCTCGCGGTCTCGATCCGCGGCTCGGGCGGCAGCGGGAGCTGCTTGGTGCCGGCTTCGAGCTTCCTGAGGGCGTCGGCGAGGGCCAGCGGGTCGCCGGTGAGCTGGGCGCCGGAGGCGTCGGCCTCGTACTCGCGGGAGCGGGAGACGGCGAGCTGGATGATCGAGGCGGCGATGGGGCCGAGGACGAGGATCATCAGGTAGCCGAGGAGGCCGGGGCCGTCGTCGTCGCTGGAGCGGCCGACGGGGATCAGCCAGGCGAAGTTGACCAGGAACATCACGACGGAGGCGAGCGCGCCGGCGACCGAGGAGATGAGGATGTCCCGGTTGTAGACGTGGCTCAGTTCGTGGCCGATGACGCCGCGGAGCTCGCGCTCGTCGAGGAGGGCGAGGATGCCCTCGGTGCAGCAGACGGCCGCGTTGCGCGGGTTGCGGCCGGTGGCGAAGGCGTTGGGCGCCTGGGTCGGCGAGATGTAGAGGCGCGGCATCGGCTGGCGGGCCTGGGTGGAGAGCTCCCGGACCATCCGGTAGAGGGCGGGGGCCTCGAATTCGCTGACGGGGCGGGCGCGCATGGCCCGCAGCGCCAGCTTGTCGCTGTTCCAGTACGCGTACGCGTTGGTGCCGATCGCGACGACGAGTCCGACGATCAGGCCCGTACGGCCGAAGAAGCTGCCGATGACGATGATGAGGGCGGAGAGCCCTCCGAGGAGTACGGCGGTCCTCAGCCCGTTGTGCCGGCGGTGCACGGTACGCCCTCCAAGTGGTGCGGCAGGGGAACCCTTTGCTTGGTGGTCCACGCGTCCAGTGGACCCTCACGTACTGGTCAACGCCAGGCGGGAGGCTGCGGTTCCCCCGGCCGTACCGGGAGCATGTTGCGCCGTTCGGGTGATTCTCGCGCCGGTCAGCGAGCGGCGGGGATCTTGTCGGCGGCGGTGACGAGGCCCGCCTTGGCGAGGGCGTCGGCGAGCGGCTCGACCTCGCTGGTGCAGTGGGCGCAGCGGGTGGCGATGGCCGGGATCTCGGCGTAGCAGCGGGGGCAGTCGCGCTTCTCCGACTTGGGGTCGAGGGCCTCCTCCTTGGCGAACTTCTCCTGGACCTTCGCCATGGGGACGACGAAGAGGAAGTAGAGCACCAGGGCGGTGATGGCGAAGGCGATGGTGGCGGCGATGGCCAGGCCGTACGGGAAGACCGTCTGGCCGATCTTGAACTTCGCCTCGCTGAAGTCGCCGACGGAGCCGGTGGCGAGGCCGATGAGCGGGGTGATGAACGCCTTGCTGAATCCCGTGACGACGGCCGTGAACGCCGAGCCGACGGCCAGACCGATGGCCATCGAGACGACGTTCCCGCGAAGTATGAAGTCCTTGAATCCGTTCAGCACGGGGGGTGCGCTCCTCTGTGGTTCTGTCGTGGGGGGACTGTGTGGGGCTTCCGGGGTCAGAACAGGCCGGCCGTCGCGAAGCGGAGGGCGAACTGCGGGTAGCCCGACAGGACGGCTCCGGCGGCGGCGGTCAGCACGATCGCCAGGGTGACGGGCGCGGGGGCCCGGCGCGGCTCGGTGGCGATCGCGTGCTCCGGCGTGCGGAACAGCAGGGCCGTCCACCGCAGGTAGTACGCGAGGCCGATGACGACGTTGACGCCCATGACCACGGCCAGCCAGCCGAGGCCCGCGTCGACGGCCGACGAGAACACGGTCACCTTGGCGAAGAGGCCGATGATACCCGGGGGCAAACCGGCCAGATTCAGGAGGAAGAAGGCGAGCGCGAGGGCGGCGGCGGGGCTGGTGGCGTGGAGCCCCGCGTGGTCGGAGATCCGCTTGCCCGGGTGGGTGCGGGCGACGAGGGCGACGACCGCGAAGGCGCCGAGGTTCACGACGGCGTACATGAGGGCGTAGGCGACGGTGGCGCCGACCTGGTCGTCGCTGGAGTACGCGGCGGCGGCGATCGGCACCAGGAGGTAGCCGGCCTGGGCGACGGAGGACCAGGCGAGCAGCCGGATCGCGCTGCCGGCGCGCGTGGGGTCCTGGCGGAGCGCGGCGACGTTGCCGGCGGTCATGGTGAGGGCCGCGAGGACCGCGAGGGCGGGGCCCCAGACGTCGGCGTACGCGGGGAAGGCGACGACCGTCACCAGGATGAGGCCGGTGAAGCCGACGGCCTTGCCGACGACGGAGAGGTAGGCGGCGACGGGCAGCGGGGCGCCGCTGTAGGTGTCGGGGACCCAGAAGTGGAAGGGGACGGCGGCGACCTTGAAGGCGAAGCCGACGAGGGTGAGGGCGACACCGGCCTCGGCGAGGGTCTGGAGCTGCCCGGGGACCTCGTCGAGGCGGGCGGCGATCTCGGTGAGGTGGAGGGTGCCGGTGGCCGCGTAGACGAAGCTCACGCCGAGGAGGGTGACGGCGGTGGCGGTCACCGAGGAGAGGAAGAACTTGAGGGCGGCCTCGCTGGAGCGCCGGTCGCCGCGCTTGAGGCCGACGAGCGCGAAGGCGGGCAGCGAGGCGACCTCCAGGGCGACCACGAGGGTGGCGAGGTCGCGGGAGGCGGGCAGCAGGGCGGCGCCGGCGGCGGAGGAGAGCAGCAGGAACCAGTACTCGCCGGCCGGGAGCCCGCCCTCGCGCGTGGCGGGCAGCGAGAGCAGGGCGGTGAGGAGGGCGCCGCCGAGCACGAGGAGCTGGATGACCAGGGTGAAGTGGTCGGCGGTGTAGCTGCACCCGGCGGTCTGGGCGTGGCTGTCGGCCTGGGCGCCGGCGGTGAGGCAGAAGGTGGCGCGGTCGCCGGCGCGCAGCGGCAGGAGCAGGACGAGGGCGGCGGCGAGGCCGGCGACCGAGACCCAGCCGAGGACCTGCTTGCGCGCGGCGGGCACGAACAGGTCGGCGACGAGGACGCCGAGGGCGACCAGGGCGGTGAGGGTCGGGGGCGCGATCGTCGCCCAGTCGACGGACTGGACGAGCGAGGTGGTGGCCGACATCACTGGGTGCCTCCCGCGAGGAGCTGCTGGACGGCCGGGTCGGTGAGGCCGAGGAGGACCGCGGGCCAGAGTCCGGCGAGGACGGTGAGGGCGACGAGCGGGGTCCAGGCGGCCAGCTCGTACGGCTGGACGTCGGCGAGCTCCGGTTCCCCGGCCGGGCGGGGGCCTCCCATGCAGACGCGGCGGACCACGATCAGCAGGTACGCGGCGGTCAGCAGGGTGCCGAGGCCGCCGAGGGCCATGAAGACGAGGTAGGCGGGACGGTTCAGCCCCTCGGCCGGGTCGAAGGCGGCGAAGAGGGCGAGCATCTCGCCCCAGAAGCCGGCCAGGCCGGGCAGGCCGAGGGAGGCGACGGCGGCGAAGGCGAGGAGGGCGCCGAGGCGGGGGGCGCGCCCGTAGAGGGCGGCGCCGGTGGCCCCGGCGAGGGTGTCGAGGTCGGCGGTGCCGTACCGGTCCTTCAGGGCGCCGACGAGGAAGAAGAGCAGGCCGGTGATGAGGCCGTGGGCGATGTTGGCGAAGAGGGCGCCGTTGACGCCGGTGGGGGTCAGGGTGGCGATGCCGAGGAGCACGAAGCCCATGTGGCCGACGGAGGAGTACGCGATCAGCCGCTTGAGGTCGCCCTTGGCGCCGGGCCGCGCGAGCGCGAGGCAGGCCAGCGAGCCGTAGACGATGCCGGCGGCGGCGAAGGCGGCCAGGTAGGGGGCGAGGGTGTGCATGCCCTCGGGGGCGATCGGGAGGGCGATGCGGACGAAGCCGTACGTGCCCATCTTCAGGAGGACGCCGGCGAGGAGGACCGAGCCGACCGTGGGGGCGGCGGTGTGGGCGTCCGGCAGCCAGGAGTGCAGCGGCCACATCGGGGTCTTCACGGCGAGCCCGAGGCCGATCGCGAGAACGGCGGTGACCTGCACCGAGGTGGTCAGTCCGCGGCCGCCGTCGGCGGCGAGCGCCACCATGTCGAAGGTGCCCGCCTTGATCCCGATCAGGAGCAGGCCGAGCAGCATGACCACGGAGCCGAGCAGCGTGTAGAGGATGAACTTCCCGGCGGCGGCCCGCCGGCCCGCGCCGCCCCAGCGGGCGATGAGGAAGTACATCGGGACCAGGACCATCTCGAAGGCGAGGAAGAAGAGGACCAGGTCGAGGACGGCGAAGGTGGCGAGGGTGCCGGCCTCCAGGACGAGCAGCAGCGCGACGAACGCCTTCGGGGACGGGCCCGCGGGCGGCTTGAAGTAGGAGTACAGCGCGCAGAGGAAGGTGAGCAGCGCCGTCAGCACCAGGAGGGGGAGCGAGATGCCGTCGACGCCGAGGTGGATCCGCACGTCCAGTGCCCTGATCCAGCTGATGTCCGTGGTGGCCTGCATCCGCGACGGGTGGTCGTGGTCGAAGCCGAGGGCGAGGACGAGCGCGGCGAGCAGGATCACGCCGGTGACGGTGACGCCGTGGCGCAGCACCGCCTGATCGGGCGACTTCCCCTTCAGTCCGGGCGGGGCGGGCAGGAGCGCGGCGGCGGCGCCGAGGAGCGGCGCGGCGACGAGGAACGCGAGGAGGAACTGCATCACGGATTCGCTGATATCGATCACGGCTCACGCTCCGGCGAAGGCGTTGGCGAGGGCGACGGCGGCGATCGCCAGGACGACGGAGCCGGCGAGCAGGGCGCCGAGGTAGGTCTGCACGTTTCCGGTCTGGGCGCGGCGGACGAGCCGGCCGAGGCCCTTGGCGGTGCCGGCGGCGCCGCTCACGTAGGTGTCGACGACCTCGCGGTCCAGGAAGCGGACCAGGGAGGCGGCGCCGAGCACGGGGCGGACGAAGACCTTCCGGTAGAGGGCGTCCAGGTGGAAGCCGTCGGTGGCCGGGCCGTACAGCGGGCCGAGGAGGGCGCGGCCGGGGTCGGCCGGGTCCTCGGCGGGGTGCGGCAGGTGCAGCGCCTCCGCCTCGACCAGGCCGGCGTCGGCGTCCGGGTGGGCGACGTGCGGGGTCGTGACGGCGGGGACGGCCCGGGCGGCGAGGGTGCGCCAGACGGCGTAGGTGACGGCGCCGCCGGCGACGGCGAGGCCGGTGCCGAGGACGGCGGTGGTGAGGGTCGGCGTGAGCGCCTCGCCGTCGAACCAGTCGTCGAGGTACGCGGCGCTCAGGCCGAAGCCGAGGGACGGGATCGCGAGGACCCACAGGACGGAGGTCATGGCGATCGGCTGACGGCCGTGGCCGGGCGCCTCCGGGCCCCGGCCGCGGAAGGTGCGGAGCCAGAGGCGGAGGGCGTACGCGGCGGTGAGCAGAGCGGTCAGCAGACCCGCGACGAGGACGGTCCAGCCGGCCCCGGCGGGGATGCCGGTCCGCTCGCCGAGCGCGGTGTGCTCGGCGGCGACCAGGACGGCCTCCTTGGAGAAGAAGCCGGCGAAGGGCGGGATCGCGGCGAGCGCGAGGAGGGCGACGGTCATCGTCCAGTACGCGTCGGGGATCCGCTTCGCCAGGCCGCTCATCCGGGACATGGCGGTGAGCGAGTTGGTGCCGGCGGCGTGGATGACCGCGCCGGCGGCGAGGAAGAGCAGCGCCTTGAAGGCGGCGTGCGACAGCAGGTGGAAGACGGCGGCGCCCCGGTCGCCGACGGCGAGCGCGCCGGCCATGTAGCCGAGCTGGCCGATCGTCGAGTAGGCGAGGACCCGCTTGATGTCGTCCTGGGCGAGCGCGGCGAGCGCCGAGCCGACCATGGTGATCGCGGCCATCACGGCGAGCACGGTCATCGCGGCGGCGGAGGCCGCGAAGACCGGGAGCAGCCGGGCGACGAAGTAGATGCCGGCGGCGACCATGGTGGCCGCGTGGATGAGCGCGGAGACCGGGGTCGGGCCGGCCATGGCGTCGGGGAGCCAGGTGTGCAGCGGGAACTGCGCGGACTTCCCGGCGACGCCGGCGAGGAGCAGCAGCGCCACCAGGGTGGGGTGGTCGAGGCCGCCGGAGGCGACGGTGGAGAGGATGCCGTCGATGCGGAAGGTGCCGGCGTCGGCGGCGAGCGCGAAGAGCCCGAAGAGGAAGGGGACGTCGCCGAGCTTGGTGACGAGGAACGCCTTCAGGGAGGCGGAGCGCGCCTCGGGGGTCTCCCAGTAGTGCCCGACGAGGAAGTACGAGCAGATGCCCATGATCTCCCAGCCGACCAGGAGCACCATCAGGTCGCCGGAGTAGACGACGAGGAGCATCGCGGCGGTGAAGAGGGAGACCAGCGCCGCGTACGAGGGGTAGCGCGGGTCCTCGCGGAGGTAGCCGGTCGAGTAGATCTGCACGCAGCTCGCGACCACGCCGACGAGGACGGCCACGAGGGCGGCGAAGCCGTCGATGTGGACGCCGAGGGAGATCGGGACGGAGCCGGTGGGGGTGAGCTCGGTGCTCGCCTCGATCACCGTGTTCCCGCCCTGGCGGATCGCCACGAGGACGGCGAGGACGGCGGCGGCGAGCGTCGGGAGCACGGCGAGCGGCCGGACGAAGCCGGGCGCGGTGCGGCCGACGGCGAGTCCGGCGGCGGCACCGAGGAAGGGCAGGAGGGGGACGAGGACGGCGAGGGTCGTGGTGGTCACGCGGCGGCCTCGGCCTTCTCGTCGGACGCGTCGGTGCCGTCGGTCCCGGCGGTGCTGTCGGTGGGGTCCCCGGTGGCGTCTCCCCGCGGCTCCGCCGTGTCGCGGAGGCGGTCGACGTCGGCCGTGCCCCGGTTGCGGTGGACCATCAGGACGATCGCCAGGCCGATGCCGATCTCGGCGGCGGCGATGGCGATGGTGAAGAGGGTGAGGGCCTGGCCGGCGTGGAGGGCGTCGCGGAGCCAGACGTCGAAGGCGACCAGGTTGAGGTTGACGGCGTTGAGCATCAGCTCGACCGACATCAGGACCAGGATCGCGTTGCGGCGGGCGAGGACGCCGTACAGGCCGACGCAGAAGAGGAGCGCGGCGAGGACGGCGGGGTAGGCGAGGTGCATCAGTCCCGCTCCCCTTCCTGCTTCTTGCGGGACAGGACGATGGCGCCGACCAGCGCGGCGAGCAGCAGCACGGAGAGCGCCTCGAAGGGCAGCACCCAGTGCCGGAAGAGGATCTCGCCGGTCACGTCGGTGGAGCCCTGCGCGGGCCCGTCGAGCTCGATCCAGGTCGTGCGGAAGGCGTCGGCGACCACCCAGACGAGGGCCGCCGCGGCGGCGATCGCGACGCCGAGGGCGACCGGCCGGTTGCCGGAGTCGGCGTCCGGGGAGCGGCCGATGGGGGCCTTGGTGAGCATGAGCCCGAAGAGGAGGAGGACGACGACCGAGCCGACGTAGATCAGGACCTGGACCCAGGCGATGAACTCGGCGGTCAGGAGGAGGTACTCGACGGCGAGGCCGCCGAGCGCGACGACGAGCCAGAGCGCGGCGTGCACGAGCTGCTTCGTGGTGACGGAGACGATCGCGGCGCCGAGGGTGACGAGACCGACGAGGAGGAAGGCGATCTCGACGCCGGAGGGCGAGAGGAAGCCGGGGCCGGCGGCCGGGGTGGCGGCGAGGATCACTGGGGGCCCTCCTGCTGCTGGGCCGCGGCCTCGGCGGCAGCCTGAGCGGCGGCGGCCTTCTCGGCGGCCTTGCGGGCGGCGGCGATCTCCTTGGGCTCCTCCGCCGCGGGGTCGAGCGCGGGCGGCTCGGGGACCGTCCACATCCACGCGCGGAGCTTGTCCCGCTCGTGGGTGAGTTCGTGGATGTCGGTCTCCGCGTACTCGAACTCCGGCGACCAGAAGAGGGCGTCGAAGGGGCACACCTCGATGCAGATCCCGCAGTACATGCAGAGGGAGAAGTCGATGGCGAAGCGGTCGAGGACGTTCCGGCTGCGCTCGCGGCCGCCGGGGGCGGCGGCCGGGACCGTCTCCTTGTGGGAGTCGATGTAGATGCACCAGTCGGGGCACTCGCGGGCGCACAGCATGCAGACCGTGCAGTTCTCCTCGAACAGCGCGATCACCCCGCGCGAGCGGGGCGGCAGCTCGGGCTGCACGTCCGGGTACTGGGCGGTGACCGACGTGCGGGTCATCGTGCGGAGGGTGACGGCGAGCCCCTTGGCGAGGCCGGAGCCGGGGATCGGAGACATCAGTTGATCGCCACCTTCACGATGCCGGTGAGCGCGATCTGCGCCAGGGCGAGCGGGACCAGGGTCGTCCAGGCCAGCTTCTGGAGCTGGTCCTCGCGGAGCCGGGGGTAGGAGACCCGCAGCCAGATGACGACGAAGGCCAGGACGGCGGTCTTCAGCAGGGTCCAGAGCCAGCCGAGGCCGTCGGCGCCCCAGGGGCCGTGCCAGCCGCCGAGGAAGAGGACGGTGGTGAGGCCGCAGAGGACGACGATGCCGGCGTACTCGGCGAGCAGGAAGAGCGCGAAGCGGAGGCCGGTGTACTCGGTGTACGCGCCGAAGATGATCTCCGAGTCGGCGACCGGCATGTCGAACGGCGGCCGCTGGAGCTCGGCGAGGCCGGCGACGAAGAAGACGAGCGCGCCGACGATCTGCCACGGCACCCACCACCACGCGAAGGCGTCGAGGACGCCGGTGAGGGAGACGGTGCCGGCGGCCATCGCGACGGAGGCGGCGGCGAGCAGCATCGGCAGCTCGTACGCGAGCAGCTGGGCGGCCGTGCGCAGGCCGCCGAGGAGCGAGAACTTGTTGGCGGACGCCCAGCCGGCCATCAGGCTGCCGAGCACGCCGACGCCCATGACGGCGAGCACGAAGAAGATGCCGGCGTCGACGAGCGCGCCGACGGCGCCGTCGCCGGGGCCGACCGGGATCGCGACGAGGACGAGCAGGTACGGGAGGAGGGCGACGGCCGGCGCGAGCTGGAAGACCCGCCGGTCGGCGTCCTGGGGGACGACGTCCTCCTTCTGCGCGAACTTCACGCCGTCGGCGACGAGCTGGGCCCAGCCGTGGAAGCCGCCGGCGTACATGGGGCCGAGGCGGCCCTGCATGTGGGCCATCACCTTGTGCTCGGTCTGTCCGACGACGAGCGGCAGCACGAGGAACGCGGCGAAGACGAGCAGCAGCCGGACGGCGACGTCGAGGGCGTCGTTCACGCGGGATCGCCTCCGGCGGTGTCGGGATCGGATTCGGGATCGTGGTCGTGGCCGCCCGTGGCGGGCTTGTCCTCGGGGAGGGGCTCGGGCGCGGGCTTGTCCTCGGGGAGGGGCTTGTCGCCGGGCTTGTCCTCGGGGACGGGCTCGGGCGCCGGCTTCGTGGCCGGTGCGGGCTCGGCCGCGGGTTCGGGCGCCGGCTTCGTGGCCGGTGCGGGCTCGGCCGCGGGCTCGGGCGCCGGCTTCGTGGCCGGTGCGGGCTCGGCCGCGGGTTCCGGGGTCTCGTCGAAGGCCGGGAGGGCGTGGTGCCAGGGGGCGTCCGCGCTGCGGGTGCGCGGGGGCGGCGCGGGGGCGGCCGGCGTCTCGCCGGGCTGCTCCGCCCGCCGGCTCGCCGAGCCCTCGCTCGCGCTGCGCGTGCGGCGCGGAGCGGCGGCGGCCGCCTGGCTCGCGGAGCCCTCGGACGCGGAGCGGGTACGGCGGGCCGGGGGCGCTCCGGCCTCCGGGACGGCCGGAGCCGCCGGAGTCCCGGGGGCTTCGGGGGCCGCCGCCGCGCCAGCCGCCGGGGTCTCCGGGGGCTCCGGGGACTCGGGCGCGGCCGGGGGCGTCTGGCTCGCGGAGCCCTGGGAGACCGAGCGGGTCCGGCGGGGCGGGGTCGCCGGGGCGTCCTGGCTCGCCGAGCCCTCGGAGGCCGTGCGGGCGCGGCGGGGCGGGGCGTCCTGGCCGGCCGAGCCTTCCGCCGCCGTGCGGGCGCGGCGGGGGCGGTCGGCGGCGGCGCCTCGGGCGGGGCGTTCGGGGGCCGGGGGGAGCTGTCCCTTGAGGGGGCCCCATTCGTTGGGGTCGGGGACGCCCGGCGGGAGCATCTGGCGGCGCTTGGGGCCGCCGTCGTGCGCCTCGCCCGGCTCCTTCGCGCCCGGCCACGCCTTGGCGACGCGGGCCGCGAGGACGAAGTCCTTGCGGAGCGGGTGGCCCTCGAAGTTCTCGGGGAGGAGGAGCGGGGTGAGGTTCGGGTGGCCCTCGAAGACGACGCCGAACATCTCGTGGGTCTCGCGCTCGTGCCAGGCCGCGCCCGCGTACACGCCGATCGCGGTCGGGAGCGCCGGGGCCTCGTGGGGCACGGTGGTGCGGAGCAGGAGGCGGCGGGGGGCGCCGTCGCCGACGGCGGCGACGTGCGCGCAGACGCGGAAGCCGGTGCCGGGCTCGTCGACGGCGCTGAGCCAGTCGAAGTAGGTGCAGCCGAGCTCGTCGCGGGCGGTGCGGAGCGCGTCGAGCCAGTCCGTGACGGGGACGTCGACGGTCAGCAGGTCGTACGCCCGCTCCGCCGCCGCCTCGTCGCCGAACAGCTCCGTCACGGCCTCGGGAAGGGAGTCGTAGCGGTTCATCGGTCGTCGCCTCCCGGCGGCGGGGTCACCAGGGGGCTGGTGAGCTGGGACACCGAGGCCGGTGCCGTCGCGCCGTACCGCTCGCCGAGGTTCTCGCGGGCGATCTTCTCCTGGAGCTTGAGGATGCCCTGGAGGAGCGCCTCGGGGCGGGGCGGGCAGCCGGGGACGTACACGTCGACGGGGATGATCTGATCGACGCCCTTGGTGACGGAGTACGAGTCCCAGTAGGGGCCGCCGCAGTTCGAGCAGGCGCCGAAGGAGATGACGTACTTCGGCTCGGGCATCTGCTCGTAGAGCCGCTTCACTGCGGGGGCCATCTTGTCGGTGACCGTGCCGGAGACGATCATCAGGTCGGCCTGGCGGGGGCCGGGCGCGAAGGGGATCACGCCGAGGCGGATGAAGTCGTGGCGGGCCATGGACGCGGCGATGAACTCGATCGCGCAGCAGGCGAGGCCGAAGTTGAAGACCCAGAGGCTGTAGCGGCGGCCCCAGTTGAGGACGACCTTCATGGGCTCGGGGGCCAGGCGGGAGAGCGTTCCCAGCTTCGGCGCGGGCAGGGGCACGGCGCCCCCCTCGGGTGTTACGTCCATGCCAGGACGCCCTTCTTGTACGCGTAGAGCAGCCCGACGGCCAGGAAGCCGAGGAAGACGAACATCTCGACGAGGGTGGTGGCGCCGTAGCCCGGCGCGGCGAAGACCGTCGCCCATGGGAAGAGGAAGATCGAGTCGACGGCGAAGATCACGTAGAGGAACGCGTAGACGTAGTAGCGGACCTGGGTGTGGGCCCAGCCCTCTCCCACGGGGTCCACGCCGCACTCGTAGGTGAGCAGCTTCTCCGGGGTCGGCACGACGGGCCGGAGCAGCCGGCCGGCGCCGAAGGCGACCGCGACGAAGATCACGCCGACGACGGCGAGCAGGCCGACGACGGAGTACGTATCGAAATAGTCCGCCGCGATTACGGTCGGTTCCCGCACGTCCGCCGCCCCTCAGTCCCTCGCCGCCGTTTTCACGGACGCGAGTCTAGGCCCTGCTAAAAGGAGCGTAAGCAGGTACGGGTGGGGTTATCCCCCGTGGCCGACACCCACCTCCCCCATGGCCCGGAAGGGCCGGGGGACGGCAGGCTGGGGGCATGACCGCTGATCACCCGAGCACTTCCTCCCCCGCCGTCACGGCCGGGCACGCGCCCGCGCGGCGGCGGACCGCGTACGGGAAGGAGACCTGGAAGGAGATCTCCTTCCTCCTCCTGAACCTGCCCGCCGCCCTCGTCGGCTTCGTCTACGCCGTCACCTCGGTGGTCGTCGGGGTCGGCCTGTCGGTCACCGTCGTCGGCCTGCCGCTGCTGGGCGCGGGCCTGGCCGGCGCGCGCGGGATCGGGCGGACCGAGCGGGCGCGGGCCCGGGGGCTGCTGGGCGTGGACGTGGCCGAGCCGTCGCCGCTGCCGCGGGCCGGCGGCGCGCTGTCGTGGCTGTGGGCGCTGCTGAAGGACCCGGTGGCGTGGCGGACCCAGCTGTACGGGCTGATCCGGCTGCCGTGGGGCATCGTCACCTTCTCCGTCACCTTGGTGTCGCTGGTGGCGCTGTGGCCGGTGCTGCCTTTCATCGCGCGGGGCCTGGCGGCGGCGGACCGGGGGATGGTGCGGGGCCTGCTCTCGCCCTCGGACGAGCTGGAGCGGCGGATCGCCGAGCTGGAGTCGGACCGGGGCGTGGTCGTGGACACGGCGGCGGCGGACCTGCGGCGGATCGAGCGGGACCTGCACGACGGGGCGCAGGCGCGGCTCGTGGCGCTGGCGATGGGGCTCGGCCTGGCGAAGGAGAAGCTGCACGAGGACCCGGAGGCCGCGGCGGCGATGGTCTCGGAGGCGCACGGCGAGGTGAAGCTGGCCCTCCAGGAGCTGCGGGACCTGGCGCGCGGGATCCATCCGGCGGTCCTGACCGACCGGGGGCTCGGGGCGGCGCTGTCCTCGCTGGGGGGACGGTGCACGGTGCCGGCGACGGTGCACGTGGATCTGACGGAGCGGCCGGCGGAGGCGATCGAGGGGATCGCGTACTTCACGGTCTCGGAGCTGCTGCAGAACGTGTCCAAGCACGCCCGGGCCCGTACGGCCTCGGTGGAGGTGTGGCGGGCGGGGGACCGGCTGCTGCTCCAGGTGCGGGACGACGGCGTCGGCGGCGCGCGGCTGGACGGCTCCGGCACGGGTCTGGCCGGTCTGGCGGAGCGGCTGGACGCGGTGGACGGGCTGCTGGTCGTGGACTCCCCGGAGGGCGGCCCGACGACGGTGACGGCGGAGCTTCCGTGGCGGGGGCGCCGGTCCTGACGGCCGGGGGCTGACGGTCCGGGGCTCCTGAAGGTCCGGGGCCTCCGGCGGTCCGGGCCCCGGCGGTAGGGATAACCCCCCTCGGGAGACGCCGACCCGCCTCATGGTGCCGAGGGGGTGCCGGGCGGAACCCTGGAGCAGTACCCGCCGGTCCCCCGATCCCCCTGGATCTCCCGGGTCCTCCCGCCCCCCGATCCCCCGATCCCTCGATCCCTCGATCCCTCGATCCCCCGAGTGAAGGACGTCCTGATGGATTCGCCGCTCGTTCCCTCCGCCCTCCGGGCCCCCTTCCAGGGGCGGACCTGGCGGGCCTTCCTGTTCACGCTGGTGGGGCTGCCGCTGAGCGTGGTCGCCTTCTCCCTCGCGGTGGCGCTGACCTCCACCGGCGCCGGGCTGCTGATCACCTTCCTCGGGGTGCCGGTGCTGGCCGCGTCGCTGGCCGTGTGCCGGGGGTTCGGGGCGGTGGAGCGGGCCCGGGTGCGGGGACTGCTCGGGACGGACGTGGCGGCGCCGGAGCCGGTGCGGGGGCGGACCGGCGGGCCGTTCTCGTGGATGGCGGCGATGCTGCGGAGCGGGGCCTCGTGGCGGCACCTGCTGTACGCGTTCGTGCACTTCCCGTGGGCGGTGTTCTCGTTCTGCGTGTCGCTGACGGTCTTCTCGGCCGGCTGGGGCCTGTTCACGTACCCGCTGTGGCGGTGGGTCTTCCCGGCGTACCTGAGCCAGGACGGGATCCAGCTGTACGGGGACGAGAACCGCGCCCTGTACGTCGACTCGCCCTTCGAGGTGGGCGTGGCCTGCGGGGTCGGGCTGCTGATGGTGCTGGCGTGGGCGCAGCTGGTGCGGGGTCTGACGGCGGTGGACCGGGTCCTGGTGGCGGGGCTGCTGGGGCCGGGCCGGCTGGCCGAGCGGGTCACGGAGCTGGAGTCGGACCGGGGCACGGCCGTGGACACGGCGGCGGCGGACCTGCGGCGGATCGAGCGGGACCTCCACGACGGGCCGCAGGCGCGGCTCGCGTCGCTGGCGATGGACCTGGGGGTGGCGAAGGAGACGCTGGCCCGGGACCCGGAGGCGGCGGCGGTGCTGGTGGACGAGGCGCACGGCGAGGTGAAGCTGGCGCTGAAGGAGCTGCGGGACCTGGCGCGGGGCATCCACCCGGCGGTCCTGACCGACCGGGGGCTCGACGCGGCGCTGTCGTCGGTGGCGGCGCGCTGCGCGGTGCCGGTGGCGGTGACGGTGGAGCTGCCGGGGCGGCCGGTGGCGGCGATCGAGGGCCTGGCCTACTTCACGGTCACCGAGCTGCTGCAGAACGTGACGCGGCACTCCCGGGCCCGGCGGGCGTCGGTGGACGTGTGGCGGTCGGAGGAGCGCCTGATGCTCCAGGTGCGGGACGACGGCGTCGGCGGCGCGGACCCGGCGCGCGGTCAGGGGCTCGCGGGACTGGCGGAGCGGCTGCGGGCCGTGGACGGCGTCCTGGCGGTGGACTCCCCCGCCGGCGGCCCCACGACGGTGACGGCGGAGCTGCCCTGGCGGGGATGAGCGCGGGCGCCCCGACGGGACGACCGCGAGGGTGAGCGCGGAGCCGCCGGGCCGGCCAGGAGGACGTGATCGTCCGGTGGCGGGCCACCGGCAAGCTCCGGCTCCGCCCCGGCACCGGAACCGGCACCTTCGGCGCCCGCGGGCTCGTGGGGGCCGAACGCCGGCTTCCGCCCCGCCCCGGGGGCCGGTCCCGTCCGTTCGTGACGGCGGATCCCGGTCCGCCGCGAGGGCCTCCGCCTGCGGGCGGGGGCCCTCGCGCGATGTCCGGGCGGCTCCGTCCGGGCTCCGGGGCCACCGGCAGCATCCCGGCAGGCTCACCCGGAGGGCGGTGTTTGCTGCCATGCTGGACAGGTTGTCGAGTGACCCGGACGGGACGAGGGGGAAGCGGGCGTGGCTGTGGCTGAGGTGGCGGGCCGGGTGCGGGTGGTGATCGCCGAGGACTCGGTGCTGTTGCGCGAGGGGCTGACCCGCCTGCTGACGGACCGGGGCCACGAGGTCGTGGCGGGGGTCGGGGACGGCGACGCGCTGGTCAAGACGGTGGCGGAGCTGGCGGACGCGGGCGCGCTGCCGGACGTGGTGGTGGCGGACGTGCGGATGCCGCCGACCCACACGGACGAGGGCGTACGGGCGGCGGTGCGGCTGCGCGCGGAGTATCCGGACCTCGGGGTGCTCGTGCTGTCGCAGTACGTGGAGGAGCAGTACGCCACCGAACTGCTGGCCGGTTCCACGCGGGGCGTGGGCTATCTGCTGAAGGACCGGGTCGCGGAGGTGCGCGAGTTCACCGAGGCGGTGGTCCGGGTGGCCGAGGGGGGCACGGCGCTGGATCCGGAGGTGGTCCAGCAGCTGCTGGGCCGGAGCCGGAAGCAGGACGTGCTGGCGCATCTGACCCCGCGCGAGCGGGAGGTCCTCGGTCTGATGGCCGAGGGCCGGACGAACTCGGCCATCGCGAAGCAGCTGGTGGTGAGCGACGGCGCGGTGGAGAAGCACATCGGCAACATCTTCCTGAAGCTGGGGCTGTCGCCGAGCGACGGTGATCACCGCAGGGTGCTGGCGGTCCTGACCTATCTCAGGTCCTGAGCCGCCCCGCCCCGAAAGCCTGATCCTCTGACACTCTGTCAGATAAAGGCTCCTGGAGCCCTGCGGGTCCTAGGACGGAAGAACGAGTCGGAATCCGGCGTTCCGGAGCAATCCGGGTAGGCGCAGAACAGGACAATGCAAGGCGAAAGGGCGTCTCAGACAGAGGCCCATCATGTGAGAAGTCCCGGGACGGCCCACCTCGCAGTCGTAGGGTGGGCGCAGAGTCCCGCTTGCCGCTAGGGAGGTCCAGTTCAGTGACCAGCCAGGTCAGTAGCGAGGCCGGCGAGGCCCTGCTCGGGGAGCAGCGCAGTGCCCCGGCGGAGGCCCGTCACGGCACGGAGAAGGAAGTCCGCCGTCTGGACCGGGTGATCATCCGGTTCGCGGGGGACTCCGGTGACGGGATGCAGCTCACCGGTGACCGTTTCACCTCGGAGACGGCGTC
>NZ_JBHVRX010000018.1:0-160152 GCF_042885515.1 Streptomyces sp. NPDC058052
GGCCCGGGCATCCCGCCCGGGCCGGCCGTCGCCGTTCTCGTGCCCGGCGGGATCCGGAAGGGACGGCCTGGGCGGGCACCCCCTCGGCTAGGCGGGCACCCCCTCGGCCTCCTCCTCCACCGCCTCCTGGGGGCGGCGCTCAGGGAGCGTCTCGGGCAGCAGCGCGAAGCAGCCGAGGCTCACCAGCGCCACCACCGTCAGATAGGCCGCCACGCCCCACGGCGGGCCCGAGCCGCCGCCCTCCGACAGCGTGGTGGCCACGATCGGCGTCAGCGCCCCGCCGAGCACCCCCGCCAGGTTGTAGCCCACCGCCGCGCCCGTGCAGCGCACCCGGGGCTCGTACAGCTCCGGGAGGTACGCGGCGACCACCGCGAACATCGTGATGAAGGCCAGCAGCGCCCCCAGGAAGCCCAGGAACATCAGCAGCGGCTGCCGGGTGTGGAGCAGCGCCACCATCGGGAACATCCACAGCGCGGCCGCCGCGCACCCCGCCAGGCAGAGCGGCCGGCGGCCCCAGCGGTCGCCCAGCAGGGCGAGGAACGGCGTCGCCGCGCCCTTCACCGCCACCGCCGCCATCACGCAGAGCAGCATCACCGTGCTGCTCACCCCGAGCTTCTCGGTGCCGTAGGCCAGCGCCCAGGTGGAGACCGCGTAGAAGATCGCGTACCCCACGGCGAGCGCCCCGGCGGTCAGCAGGACGAGCCGCCAGTGGTCGCGGGCCACCTCGGCGAGCGGGGCGCTCGCCCGCCGTCCGGACGCGGACAGCTCCTCGAACTGCGGGGTCTCCGCGAGCGAGGAGCGCAGCAGCAGCCCGACGGCGGCGAGCAGGCCCGCCGCCCAGAACGGCACCCGCCACCCCCAGGACCGGAAGTCGGCGTCGCTCAGCCCGGCGGTGAGCGCCAGCATCGCGCCGTTCGCGAGGAGGAAGCCGACCGCCGGGCCGATCTGCGGGAAGCTCGCCCACAGCGCCCTGCGGTGCGGCGGGGCGTGCTCGGCGGTCAGCAGGACGGCCCCGCCCCACTCGCCGCCCAGCCCGAGTCCCTGGAGGAAGCGGAGCACGAGCAGCAGCAGGGGAGCGGCGACGCCGATCGCGTCGTACGTGGGGACGCAGCCGACGGCGACGGTGGCGCAGCCGGTGAGGAGCAGGGAGGCGAAGAGCACCGGCCGGCGCCCGTGCCGGTCGCCGATGTGCCCGAAGAGGACGGAGCCCATCGGGCGGGAGAGGAAGCCGACGGCGAAGGTGCCGAAGGCGGCGAGGGTCCCGGCGAGCGGGGAGAAGGTGGGGAAGAAGAGCGGCCCGAGGACGAGGGCCGCGGCCGTCCCGTAGACGAAGAAGTCGAAGAACTCGATGGCGGTGCCGACGAGGGAGGCGGCGGCGAGCCGGGGCATCGAGGGGGTGGGACGGGCCGTCGGCGGCGACGGAGCGTGACTGGGGTGCATGTGCCGCCAACTACCCGCCCGCCGTCCGGGTTACGGGGGCGTACGGGAGCGCCCCCGGTGTCACCGGGGGCGCTTCGGCACCGGGGGGGATCACCAGCCGCGCTCGCGCCACTCCGGGAGGTGGGGGCGCTCGTCACCGAGCGTGGTGTCCTTGCCGTGGCCGGGGTAGACCCAGGTCTCGTCCGGCAGCGCGGCGAAGAGCTTGGTCTCCACGTCGCGCAGGAGGCTGGCGAACGCCTCCGGGTCCTGCCGGGTGTTGCCGACGCCGCCGGGGAAGAGGCAGTCGCCGGTGAAGAGGTGCGGGTGGCCGTGCGGGTCGTCGTAGACCAGCGCGATCGAGCCGGGGGTGTGGCCGACGAGGTGCCGGGCGGTGAGCTCGACCTCGCCGACCCGGACGGTGTCGCCGTCCTCCACCAGGACGTCGGTGGCGACGGGGATGCCCTCCGCGTCGTGCGCGCCCGCGTACGTGGTGGCGCCGGTGGCGGCGACCACCTCGGCCAGGGCCTGCCAGTGGTCGCCGTGCCGGTGGGTGGTGACGACGGACGCGATGCCGTCGTCACCGATCAGCGTGAGCAGGGTCGCCGCCTCGGCGGCCGCGTCGATCAGCAGCTGCTGACCGGTGGCCCGGCAGCGCAACAGGTACGCGTTGTTGTCCATCGGGCCGACCGCGACCTTGGAGATCATCAGGTCCTTCAGCTCGTGGACGTCGGCCGGACCGCCCACCCTCACCGTTCCGCTGTACGTCATGGCCTCAGCGTAGCCCCGCCCGCCGACAGCGGTCCCGGGAAGGGCGGCTACAGCGGCGGGAGCTGGGGGAGCGGGCCGCCCTCGGTCTTCAGCGCCGCGCCGTCGCGGCGCCCGGCCAGCCAGCCGAGCAGCTCGGCCGCCGGGCCCGTGACGACGACGCCGCCCTCGCCCTCGGCGGCGCCGGTCGTCCAGGTGCGTCCGTCGCTCGTCCACAGCACGGTCGGCGGCACGCTCCCCAGGCCGCGGAAGCGCTCGGCGAGGAAGTCGATCTCGCGCTGGACGAACTCCTGGGGGAGGTCCTCCAGCTCGTAGCCGCAGCCGAGGTCCACGTGGTGCAGGGCCACCTCCACCCAGCGGCGGAAGGGGATCCGGGAGGCGCTGTCGGTGACGCCGTTGCGCAGCTCGACGGTGCGGCTCCAGTCGGCGGGCGCGGCGGCGGTCTCCCGGAAGCGCGCGTCCGTCGCGCGGACGTCGGCGAGCTGGGCGTCGAGGGGGCGGGGGGCGTCGCGCTCGATGTCGGCGTCGCGCGTCTCGGCGCTCGCGTACATCGGCCGGCCTTCGAGGACGTTCACCAGGGCGTCGGCGTTCCTGGCCAGGTGGGCGAGGACATGGCCGCGGGTCCAGCCGGGAAGCCGTGACGGCTCGGCGACGGACGCGTTGTCCCAGGAGGCGGCGTCGGTCAGCAGCCGCTCGGTGGCTTCGCGCAGGGAGGCGAGGTCGCGCTCGTGGTCGATCATGGCGCCGACCCTAGCGCCGACCACTCGTTCGGGTGAAGCAGGCGGGCGAACCCCGGAAATCGAATGTACGTGCTATAGGCTCGGTGGCGGCAACCGGCGACCGAGGAAGCATCCGGCATCCTTGGTTGTTGAGTGCTTCGGGTGTTCCGGCTCATCCGTCCAGGCGCATCTGTCCGGGCCGGCTGTCCGGGCGCACCCGCTCTCCCCTCCGCTCTCTCAAGAAAGGTGCGGACCGGCGTGGCCGACCGTCTCATCGTCCGTGGCGCGCGCGAGCACAACCTCAAGAACGTCTCGCTCGATCTCCCCCGTGACTCCCTCATCGTCTTCACCGGGCTCTCGGGATCGGGCAAGTCCTCCCTCGCGTTCGACACGATCTTCGCCGAGGGGCAGCGCCGGTACGTCGAGTCGCTCTCCTCGTACGCCAGGCAGTTCCTCGGCCAGATGGACAAGCCGGACGTGGACTTCATCGAGGGTCTCTCGCCCGCCGTCTCCATCGACCAGAAGTCGACCTCGCGCAACCCGCGCTCCACGGTCGGCACCATCACCGAGGTCTACGACTACCTCCGCCTCCTCTTCGCCCGCATCGGCAAGCCGCACTGTCCCGAGTGCCGCCGGCCGATCTCCCGCCAGTCGCCGCAGGCCATCGTCGACAAGGTCCTGGAGCTCCCCGAGGGCAGCCGCTTCCAGGTGCTCTCCCCGCTCGTGCGCGAGCGCAAGGGCGAGTTCGTCGACCTCTTCGCCGACCTCCAGACCAAGGGCTACAGCCGCGCCCGGGTGGACGGCGTGACGATCCAGCTCAGCGAGCCGCCGGCGCTCAAGAAGCAGGAGAAGCACACCATCGAGGTGGTCGTCGACCGCCTCACCGTGAAGGACAGCGCCAAGCGCCGCCTCACCGACTCCGTCGAGACCGCCCTCGGGCTCTCCGGCGGCATGGTCGTGCTCGACTTCGTCGACCTCGCGGAGGACGACCCCGAGCGCGAGAAGATGTACTCGGAGCACCTCTACTGCCCCTACGACGACCTCTCCTTCGAGGAGCTGGAGCCCCGCTCCTTCTCCTTCAACTCGCCCTTCGGCGCCTGCCCGGACTGCACCGGCATCGGCACCCGCATGGAGGTCGACCCCGAGCTGGTCGTCCCGGACGAGGAGAAGTCGCTCGACGAGGGCGCCATCCACCCCTGGTCCCACGGCCACACCAAGGAGTACTTCGGCCGGATGATCGACGGGCTCTCCCAGGCCCTCGGCTTCCGCACGGACATCCCCTACGCGGGCCTCCCGCAGCGGGCCAAGAAGGCCCTCATGCACGGCCACAAGACCCAGATCGAGGTCCGCTACCGGAACAGGTACGGGCGCGAGCGCGCCTGGACCAGCCCCGCCTTCGAAGGCGCCGTCTCCTTCGTGAAGCGGCGCCACAGCGAGGCCGAGAGCGACTCCAGCCGGGAGCGCTTCGAGGGCTACATGCGCGAGGTGCCCTGCCCCACCTGCCACGGCACCCGGCTCAAGCCGATCGTGCTCGCGGTCACCGTGATGGAGCGGTCCATCGCCGAGGTCTCCGCCATGTCCATCAGCGACTGCGCCGAGTTCCTCTCGCGCCTGAGGCTCAACGCCCGCGACAAGCGGATCGCCGAGCGGGTCCTCAAGGAGGTCAACGAGCGGCTGCGCTTCCTCGTCGACGTCGGCCTCGACTACCTCTCGCTCAACCGCGCGGCCGGCACCCTGTCCGGCGGCGAGGCCCAGCGCATCCGGCTCGCCACCCAGATCGGCTCCGGCCTGGTCGGCGTGCTCTACGTGCTCGACGAGCCGTCCATCGGCCTCCACCAGCGCGACAACCACCGCCTGATCGAGACCCTGGTCCGCCTCCGCGACATGGGCAACACGCTCATCGTCGTCGAGCACGACGAGGACACCATCAAGGTCGCCGACTGGGTCGTGGACATCGGCCCCGGCGCCGGCGAGCACGGCGGCAAGGTCGTCCACTCCGGCACCTTGAAGGAGCTCCTGGCCAACGAGGAGTCGATGACCGGGCAGTACCTGTCCGGCCGCCGGGCCATCACCACCCCGGACGTCCGCCGCCCGGTCGACCCCGGCCGGCTGCTCACCGTGCACGGCGCCCGGGAGAACAACCTGCGGGACATCGACGTCTCCTTCCCGCTGGGCGTCCTCACCGCCGTCACCGGCGTCTCCGGCTCCGGCAAGTCGACGCTGGTCAACGACATCCTCTACACCCACCTGGCGCGCGAGCTGAACGGCGCCAAGACGGTGCCCGGCCGCCACACGCGCGTGGACGGCGACGACCTCGTCGACAAGGTCGTGCACGTCGACCAGTCGCCGATCGGCCGCACCCCGCGCTCCAACCCGGCGACGTACACCGGTGTCTTCGACCACGTCCGCAAGCTCTTCGCGGAGACCATGGAGGCGAAGGTCCGGGGCTACCTGCCCGGCCGCTTCTCCTTCAACGTCAAGGGCGGCCGCTGCGAGAACTGCTCCGGCGACGGCACGATCAAGATCGAGATGAACTTCCTCCCGGACGTGTACGTGCCGTGCGAGGTCTGCCACGGGGCCCGGTACAACCGGGAGACCCTGGAGGTCCACTACAAGGGCAAGTCCATCGCCGAGGTCCTGGACATGCCGATCGAGGAGGCCCTCGACTTCTTCGAGGCCGTCCCCACGATCGCCCGCCACCTGCGGACGCTCAACGAGGTCGGGCTCGGGTACGTCCGGCTCGGGCAGTCGGCTCCGACGCTCTCCGGCGGCGAGGCGCAGCGCGTCAAGCTCGCCTCCGAGCTCCAGAAGCGGTCGACCGGCCGCACGGTCTACGTGCTGGACGAGCCGACCACCGGTCTCCACTTCGAGGACATCTCGAAGCTGATCACGGTGCTGTCCGGTCTGGTCGACAAGGGCAACTCGGTGATCGTCATCGAGCACAACCTCGACGTCATCAAGACCGCCGACTGGATCATCGACATGGGCCCCGAGGGCGGCAGCGGCGGCGGCATGGTCGTCGCCGAGGGCACCCCCGAGGAGGTCGCCTCGGAGCCGGCCAGCCACACCGGCAAGTTCCTCCGCGGGATCCTCGGCGCCGACCGGATCAGCGACGCGGGCGTCCGCGCGCCGCGCGGCGCGGCGGCGAAGAAGGCGGCCAAGAAGGCCCCGGCGAAGAAGGCCCCCGCCAAGAAGACGGCCACCGCGAAGACCGCCACGGCGGCCAAGGCGGCCAAGACGGCGAAGGCCCCGGCCAAGAAGACGGCGGCCCGCACCCGCAAGGCGTGACGCCGTCGCCCGTGCCGTCCGGCGGCCCCCTCGGGGTGCCCGCAGGACGGCACGGGCAGGGCCCCTTCGGGGGCCCGCGGGACGGCACGGGCAGCCCTCGCGGGCCCGGGCGCGGTCGTCGTACCGCGCCCGGGGCCCGGCCGAAACCGCACCAAACGGCGCGGGTATCGTCGGGGCAGACCACCGTCCCCCGCCCCCGTGGAGAACGATCATGTCCGGCCAGTCCACCCGCCGCACCGTCCTGAAGGGTGCCGCTCTCGCCGGTGCCGCCGGGCTGGGAGTCGCCGCCTGCTCCACCGAGTCCAAGCTGGGCCACGCCGGGGTGCCGACGCCCACCGCGCCGGTCGCCCTGGGCTCGCCGGACGAGGTCCCGGTCGGCGGCGCCAAGCTCTACCGCGAGCAGCGGCTCCTGGTGAGCTGCCCGGCCAAGGGCGAGTACAAGGCGTTCAGCGCCCAGTGCACCCACGCCGGCTGCGTCCTCGACAAGATCGAGGACAACGAGGGCAACTGCCCCTGCCACGGCAGCCGCTTCGACGTCACCACCGGCAAGGCCCTCAAGGGCCCCGCCACCGTCCCGCTGCCCGCCGTCGAGGTCCGCGTCGAGGGCGGACAGCTGGTCGCGGGACCGAAGGCCGCGCCCTCCGCCTGACCCCCGCCGGGCTCACTCCCAGTCCCAGTCGATCCCCAGGATCCCGGGACGCACCCCCTGCTCCACCAGGTGCACCGTGCGGTGCCGGCCGCCGAGCGTCAGCTCCGTCCGGCCACCGCGCGGCGCACCCGCCGACGCCTGGGCGAAGCGCCGGCACCGTACCGGCAGCGCCGCCTCGTCGAAGGCGACCTGGAGCACGTACTGGCCGCCCGCGAAGCTGAAGCCGCGCACGTACTCGCCGCTCGGACCGGCCGTCCCGTCCTCGAAGCCGTACGAGAACAGATGGGTGTCGCCGGCCCGCAGCCGCGCGTCGAAGAGCAGCTCGGCGACGAGCACCCCCGTCCCGGCGTGCCACCGCACCCGCCCCGTACGGCAGTTCTCCACCGCGAGGACGCGCACCCCGGAGGGGTCGCAGCCCGGATCGCCGTGGTGGATGGCGAGGTAGCGGTCGACGCCGTCCCGGTGCGCGCGCACCACGTGCTGCGACGCGCGCCCCACCAGTTCCCGGCCCGGCCCGATCCGCACCCGTTCGTGGTGGCCGACCGTGTGCAGCCCGCCGTCCGCCGGCGACTCCAGCTCCGCGAAGAGCTCCTCCACCGCGCCCGACGCCTCCACCAGCGAACGGTACGAGCGGCCCGCCGGCCGCTCGACCCCCTCCCGGGCCGCCGCGTCCTCCGACAGCAGCCGCAGCAGCGAGTTCCCCGGCAGCTGGAGCACCTCCTCCAGGGCCCGGACCGCCTTCAGCGACTCCGGCCGCTGGGGCCGGCGCGCGCCCTGCTGCCAGTAGCTCAGCGAGGTCACCCCGACCTTCACCCCCCGATGGGCGAGATGGTGCTGGACCCGCTGGAGCGGCAGGCCGCGCACGGCCAGCGCGGTGCGCAGCGCCAGGTGGAAGGGGCCGGTGTGCAGCAGCTGCACCAGATCGGCCTCGGTGTGGCTCACACGGGCTCCTCGGTGAACGTTCACGCCCGGGCCGCGGACCGGCGCGGCCCGGGCGGCGGGCGGGCTGGTGGACGGCGGGCGCGCGTTCACACGTACGCCCCACCGTTCACAGCCCGATGTCACCCCGCATTGAAGCGTGTTGACCCGCTCCCGACAACGACCGATGCTCCAAGCGGTGTCCGGACGCCACCCCCACCCCCCACGCACCCCCCACCCATCCCCACCCCCCGCACTGGGAGGAACCCCCATGCGCAGACGACTCCAGAACAGGAAGAGGGGCCTCGTGGCGTTCGCCGCCGCAGCGCTCCTCCTCGTCCCCACCGCGGCCTCGGCGTCCGCCGCGCCGGCGCCCGTCCCCGCCTCCGCCCCGGCACCCGCGGCCGGCGAGGCCGCCGCCGTCCTCGCCTCCAAGCGGCTGAACATCACCATGCAGGCCCAGCAGAAGACCAACTGGTGCTGGGCGGCCGGCGGGAACACCATCGCCACCTGGTTCGGCCGCGGCTACAGCCAGAACCAGTTCTGCAACGCCGCCTTCCAGCGGCAGCAGGGGTACGACTGCCCCAACTGGCAGGCCACGCTCGGCAACGTCCAGACCGGCCTCTCCTGGGCGGGCGTCAGCCCCGGCTCGTACGTCGACGGCTGGCTCCGCTACTCCACCGTCCAGACCGAGATCGACGCCGACCGGCCGATCGAGACCCGCATCCAGTGGGCCGGCGGCGGCGGCCACATGCACGTGCTGTACGGCTACGACGACGCCAACAGCTGGGTGTACTGGGGAGACCCGTGGCCTTCCAGCAATCGCTACAACTGGGCCTCCCACGCGTGGTACGTGAACAACGCCTCCTTCTCCTGGACCCACTCCCTCTACCGGATCGGGGCGTGATCATGACCACCACGGCACTCGTCACCGGAGCCGCCGCGCTCCTCGCCCTCGCCGCCGGGGCACCCGCCGCCGCGGCAGCCCCGGCCACCGACCCGCTGCCGGTCGCGCCGACCGCCGAGCGGGCCGCCGCCGCACCGGAGACCCTGGCCACCCTGGGCCGCTTCTTCGCCCGCGACGGGGCGCTCGCCCGTATCGCCGCGGCGCCCCGGATATCCGGCGCGTCCGTTCCGGTGCGGATCCTCTCCGCGGACTTCGTCGCCGGCACGGCGGGCGCGCCCGTGGCCCGCGAGGAGTTCCGGGCCAGCCTCGCCGTCGCCGCCGACGGACAGAAGGCGTCCCTGTGGACGGTGAAGCGCCCCGGCGGCTGGCAGGTGGTGAACATCGCCACCGGCGACGACGAGCTCCGGTACGCGCGCGAGGGGGCCCGCAGACTCCCCGGCGGCCTGGTCTTCCGCGAGCCGCAGATCGACGCCTGGTACGTCCAGAAGGGCACGAAGGTGCTGCCGCTGGACGAGGACGCGGTGACCGCCGTCGGCAGGAACGGGACGACCCTCGCCGCCTACCGGGACCGGGTCACGCGCGCGTACGCCGACAAGCTCCCCGGCTCCGCCTACGCCCGCAAGGGCGCCGCGGGCGGCTACGCGCCCGACGCCGCGGCCCCCGGAGCCGCTCCGGCCCCGGCCCGCGCGGCGGCCGCGGGGGCGCCCGGGCCCCGGCCGGCGGCGCCCACGGCCGCCGAGCCCCACCACCAGCCCGCCGCGGCCACCGCCGCCTCCACGATCGCCGCCCTCGGCGCCGTGGCGGCCCTCGCCCTCACCGGCGCCGCCGCCCTCCGCCGCCGCGCGACCGCCCGCCGCGCGCGGGAGTCCTGACCCGCCCGCCCGTGCGTCCCGACCCACCTGCCGAGGAGTCCTGACCCGTCCGCCCCGGAGTCCCGCCCCACCCGCGCGGGAGTCCTGGCCCTTCCGGCCGGAGCCGCTCCCGCACCGCCCCTCCCGCCCCCGCCGCCCGGCCCACGAGGCCGACCGCCGGCGCGCACGGCCCGGGACGCCCACGAGGCGTCCCGGGCCGACGGGCGCGCCGCCCGGGACGGGCCCGGGAGCGCCCGTGCGCACGCCCTCGGTGTCGCTCTCCGCCAGTAGGGTGGGGGCCATGGCCGACCCCTCCAGCTACCGCCCCAAGCCGGGTCAGATCCCGGACTCGCCGGGTGTCTACAAGTTCCGGGACGAGCACCGGCGGGTGATCTACGTCGGGAAGGCGAAGTCGCTGAAGCAGCGGCTGGCCAACTACTTCCAGCCGCTCGTGAGCCTCCACCCGCGGACCGCCACCATGGTGACCACGGCCGCCTCCGTGGAGTGGACGGTGGTCTCGACCGAGGTCGAGGCGCTCCAGCTGGAGTACACCTGGATCAAGGAGTACGACCCCCGGTTCAACGTGAAGTACCGGGACGACAAGAGCTACCCCTACCTCGCGGTCACGCTGAACGAGGAGTTCCCGCGCGTCCAGGTCATGCGCGGCCACAAGAAGAAGGGCGTCCGCTACTTCGGGCCGTACGCGCACGCGTGGGCGATCCGCGAGACCGTCGACCTGATGCTGCGGGTCTTCCCCGTGCGGACCTGCTCGGCCGGGGTGTTCCGCAACGCCGCCTCGGCCGGACGCCCCTGCCTGCTCGGCTACATCGGCAAGTGCTCGGCCCCCTGCGTCGGCCGGGTCACGCCCGAGGAGCACCGGGAACTGGCCGCCGAGTTCTGCGACTTCATGGCCGGCCGCACCGGCACGTACATCCGCCGCCTGGAGAAGCGGATGATGGTGGCGGCCGAGGACATGGAGTACGAGAAGGCGGCCCGGCTCCGCGACGACATAGAGGCGCTGCGCCGCGCCATGGAGAAGAGCGCCGTCGTCCTCGCCGACGCCACCGACGCCGACCTGATCGCCCTCGCCGAGGACGAGCTGGAGGCCGCCGTCCAGATCTTCCACGTCCGCGGCGGACGCGTCCGCGGCCAGCGCGGCTGGGTCACCGACAAGGTCGAGGCCGTCGACACCGCCGGGCTCGTCGAGCACGCCCTCCAGCAGCTGTACGGCGAGGAGAGCGGCGACGCCGTCCCCAAGGAGGTCCTGGTCCCGGCGCTGCCCGAGGACGCCGAGGCCGTCACCCAGTGGCTCTCCGGCCGCCGCGGCTCCCAGGTCTCCCTGCGGATCCCGCAGCGCGGCGACAAGAAGGATCTGATGGCGACGGTCGCGCGCAACGCTCAGCAGGCCCTGGTCCTCCACAAGACCAAGCGCGCCAGCGACCTCACCACCCGCTCCCGCGCCCTGGAGGAGATCGCCGAGGCCCTGGACCTGGAGTCGGCGCCGCTGCGCATCGAGTGCTTCGACATCTCCCACCTCCAGGGCGAGGACGTCGTCGCCTCCATGGTCGTCTTCGAGGACGGGCTGCCCCGCAAGAGCGAGTACCGCCGCTTCCAGATCAAGACCTTCGAGGGCCAGGACGACGTCCGCTCCATGCACGAGGTGATCGGCCGCCGCTTCCGCCGTTACCTCGCCGAGAAGGAGAGGACCGGGGAGTGGGGCGAGGACGGCGAGGTCGCCGTGGACGAGGCCGGCGACGACGGCCGCCCCAAGCGCTTCGCCTACCCGCCGCAGCTCGTCGTCGTCGACGGCGGACAGCCGCAGGTCGCCGCCGCCCGCCGCGCCCTCGACGAGCTCGGCATCGACGACGTCGCCGTCTGCGGCCTCGCCAAGCGCCTGGAGGAGGTCTGGCTGCCCGGCGAGGACGACCCGGTCGTGCTGCCCCGCTCCAGCGAGGGCCTCTACCTGCTCCAGCGGGTCCGTGACACGGCTCACGATTTCGCCATCCGCTACCAGCGCTCCAAGCGGACCAAACGGCTCCGGAGCAGCCCCCTCGACGCCGTCCCCGGTCTCGGCGACACGCGCAAACAGGCCCTGATCAAGCATTTCGGCTCGGTGAAGCGGCTGAAGCAGGCGACAATCGAGCAGATCTGTGAGGTCCCCGGCTTCGGCCGGAAGACCGCGGAGGCGATCGCCGTGGCCCTGGCCCAGGCGGCCCCCGCCGCACCCGCCGTGAACACGGCCACAGGAGAGATCATGGAAGACGACGGGGGCACCACCGCATGACCGACCGCCACCCCGGCGACGGGCACCACACGCACGACGGGCACCACCGAGAAGACGGAGCAGGACACGTGAGTACGGGCACGAAGGAGACCGCGGGCGACAACGGCGCCGAGGCGGCCATCCCCGAGCTGGTGATCATCTCCGGCATGTCCGGAGCCGGCCGGTCCACCGCGGCGAAGTGTCTGGAGGACCTGGGCTGGTTCGTCGTCGACAACCTGCCGCCCGCGCTGATCCCCACCATGGTGGAGCTCGGCGCCCGCTCGCAGGGCAACGTCGCCCGGATCGCGGTCGTCGTCGACGTCCGCGGCCGGCAGTTCTTCGACGCCCTGCGGGAGTCCCTCGCCGACCTCGACGCCAAGCAGGTCACCCGCCGGATCGTCTTCCTGGAGTCCTCCGACGAGGCATTGGTCCGCCGCTTCGAGTCCGTCCGCCGCCCCCACCCCCTCCAGGGCGACGGCCGCATCGTCGACGGCATCGCCGCCGAGCGCGACCTGCTGCGCGAGCTGCGCGGCGACGCCGACCTCGTCATCGACACCTCCAGCCTCAACGTCCACGAACTGCGCGCCAAGATGGACGCCCAGTTCGCCGGCGACGAGGAGCCCGAGCTGCGGGCCACCGTCATGTCCTTCGGCTTCAAGTACGGCCTGCCCGTCGACGCCGACCTCGTCGTGGACATGCGCTTCCTGCCCAACCCGCACTGGGTCCCCGAGCTGCGCCCGTACACCGGCCTCAACGAGGAGGTGGCGAACTACGTCTACAACCAGCCCGGCGCCAAGGAGTTCCTGGACCGCTACACCGAGCTGCTCCAGCTGATCGCCGCCGGCTACCGCCGCGAGGGCAAGCGGTACGTCACCATCGCCGTCGGCTGCACCGGCGGCAAGCACCGCTCCGTCGCCACCGCCGAGAAGCTGGCCGCCCGCATCGCCGCCGAGGGCGTCGAGACGGTGGTCGTCCACCGTGACATGGGGCGCGAGTGAAGCCGTACCGCCGGCGCTCCTCCTCCACCCTCTCGGTGAAGCGGACGCTCCGCAGGCGCGGCGCCCAGCCGAAGGTCGTCGCCCTCGGCGGCGGCATGGGCCTCTCCGCCTCCCTCGCCGCGCTGCGGCGGATCACCGGTGACCTGACCGCCGTCGTCACCGTCGCCGACGACGGGGGCTCCAGCGGCCGGCTCCGGGAGGAACTGGGCGTGCTGCCCCCGGGCGACCTGCGCAAGGCGCTCGCCGCCCTCTGCGGCGACGACGACTGGGGCCAGACCTGGGCCCGGGTCATCCAGCACCGCTTCCGGTCCAAGGGCGAGATGGGCGGCCACGCCGTCGGCAACCTGCTGATCGTCGCCCTCTGGGAGCAGCTGGGCGGCGACCCCGTGCAGGCCCTCGACCTGGTCGGCCGGCTGCTCGGCGCCCAGGGCCGGGTGCTGCCCATGTCCGCCGTGCCACTGGAGCTCCAGGCCCTGGTCAGGGGCCACGACCCGGCGCGCCCGGACGACGTGGACACGGTCCGCGGCCAGGCCACCGTGGCGCTCACCCCGGGGGAGGTGCAGTCCGTGCACCTGGTGCCGCACGACCCGCCGGCCGTGCCGGAGGCCGTCGCGGCGGTCCTCGACGCGGACTGGGTCGTCCTCGGCCCGGGGTCCTGGTTCTCCTCGGTGATTCCGCACCTGCTCGTGCCCGAACTGCTCGACGCCTTGGTCGAGACGAAGGCCCGCAAGGTGCTCTCGCTGAACCTCGCGCCCCAGCCGGGAGAAACAGAGGGCTTCTCCCCGCAGCGTCATTTGGAGGTTTTGGGACGACACGCCCCTAAACTCGCCCTGGACGTGGTGCTGGCCGACGAGGCCGCCGTGCCCGACGTGTCAGCCAGGGAACCCCTCGTCGACGCCGCCAAGCGGCTCGGCGCCGCGCTCGAGCTGGCGCCGGTGGCCCGTGCCGACGGCTCTCCGAAGCACGACCCGGAGCAGTTGGCCGCCGCGTACGACCGTATTTTTCGGATGCATGGAAGGATCGGCCCATGGCGATGACGGCAGCGGTGAAGGACGAGATCTCCCGGCTTCCCGTCACCCGGACCTGCTGCAGGAAGTCGGAGGTCTCGTCGATCCTGCGGTTCGCGGGCGGTCTGCACCTGGTCAGCGGCCGGATCGTGATCGAGGCGGAGCTCGACACGGCGATGGCGGCCCGGCGGCTGAAGCGGGACATCCTGGAGATCTTCGGGCACAGCTCGGAACTGATCGTGATGGCCCCCGGCGGGCTGCGGCGCGGCTCCCGCTTCGTGGTGCGCGTGGTGGCCGGCGGCGACCAGCTGGCCCGGCAGACGGGTCTGGTCGATGGCCGGGGCCGCCCCATCCGGGGCCTGCCCCCGCAGGTCGTCTCCGGGGCCACCTGTGACGCCGAGGCGGCCTGGCGCGGAGCCTTCCTCGCCCACGGCTCGCTGACCGAGCCGGGCCGCTCCTCCTCCCTGGAGGTCACCTGCCCCGGCCCGGAGGCCGCGCTCGCCCTCGTCGGCGCCGCCCGCCGGCTCTCCATCGCCGCCAAGGCCCGCGAGGTCCGCGGTGTGGACCGGGTCGTGGTCCGCGACGGCGACGCCATCGGAGCCCTGCTCACCCGGCTCGGCGCGCACGAGTCGGTGCTGGCCTGGGAGGAGCGGCGGATGCGCCGCGAGGTCCGCGCCACCGCCAACCGGCTGGCCAACTTCGACGACGCCAACCTGCGCCGCTCGGCCCGCGCCGCCGTCGCGGCGGGCGCCCGGGTGCAGCGCGCCCTGGAGATCCTGGGCGAGGAGGTGCCGGAGCACCTCGCGGCCGCCGGACGGCTGCGCATGGAGCACAAGCAGGCGTCCCTGGAGGAGCTGGGCGCGCTCGCCGACCCGCCGCTCACCAAGGACGCGGTGGCCGGCCGGATCCGCCGGCTGCTCGCCATGGCCGACAAGCGGGCGCAGGACCTGGGCATCCCCGGCACCGAGTCGAACCTGACGGAGGAGCTGGACGAGAGCCTGGTCGGCTGAGCCCGGCCCCGGCCCGCGGCCCGGCCCCGGTCCGTACGGCCCCCGCCCCGCCCGGGGCGGGGGCCGTCCCCGTTCCCGTCCCCGTTCCCGTCCCCGTTCCCGTCCCCGTTCCCGTCCCCGTTCCCGTCCCCGTCCCCGTTCCCGTCCCCGTTCCCGTCCCCGTCACCCATCCCCTCCCGCTCCGGCGTCCCCGGTTCAGCGGTGGGAATCATGAACTCCGCAGCGATGAAACCTTTCTGAAGTCGCATCAGCATCCGTGTGTCCCAGGCGTGTTGCGGCGAGGCACCCTTGACAGGCCCATGGACGCCCATGAGCCTGGCATCCGTTCTTCTTCGTGACGGATCACACCGAGGGGGGCTCATGAGACGAAGGGCGCGCGCGATCCTCGCCGCCGCTTCACTGCTGATCGCCGGAGTCGCGGCGGCACCCGCCGCCGGAGCGCGGCCGGCGGACCCGGAGGGCGGCGACGCCCTCTCCGTATGGCGGGCCACGGTCACCAAGGAGCAGGTGCCACTGCTCCTGGAGGCCGGGGCCGACGGCCACGAACTGACCGAGCAGGTGCCCGAACGCGGCACCGCCACCGTCGAGGTGTACCTCACCGAGGCGCAGGCCGGAGCGCTGCGCGGCCGGGGCGTCCCGGTCGCCGAGCACGACCCCGGCCCGGCCGCCGTCCGGCGCTCGGCCGCCGCCGGCGACGGCGTCTTCCGCCCGTACGGCGGCTCCGGCGGCCTCAAGGCGGAGCTCCTCGCCACCGCCGCCGCCCACCCCGACCTCACCAAGGTCGTCTCGATCGGCAAGACGCTCAAGGGCCAGGACATCCTCGCGGTCAAGGTCAGCAAGGGCGCCCGCAAGGCGAAGGACGGCAGCAGGCCGGCCACCCTGTACCTCTCCAACCAGCACGCCCGCGAGTGGATCACCCCGGAGATGACCAGGCGGCTGTTCCACCACTACCTCGACAACTACGGCACCGACGAGCGGATCACCCGGATCGTCGACTCCACCGAGCTGTGGTTCGTGCTCTCCGCCAACCCGGACGGCTACGACTTCACCCACGCCGACCCGGCCAACCGCCAGTGGCGCAAGAACCTCCGCGACAACGACGGCGACGGCGCGATCGGCACCGGCGACGGCGTCGACCTCAACCGGAACTTCGCCTACAAGTGGGGCTACGACGACGAGGGCTCGTCCCCCGACCCGGCCGACGAGACCTTCCGCGGCAAGGGCCCCATGTCCGAGCCGGAGACCCGCGCCCTGGACGCCTTCCAGAAGCGCATCGGCTTCTCGTACGGCATCAACTACCACTCCGCCGCCCAGCTGCTGCTGTACGGCGTCGGCTGGCAGGTCGCCACCGACACCCCCGACGACACCGCCCTCAGGGCGCTCGCCGGCACCCCGCAGAACTCCGCGGTCCCCGGCTACCGGCCGCAGGTCTCCTCCGAGCTGTACATCACCAACGGCGAGGCCGACGGACACGCCGCCAACGTCAACGGCATGCAGATGTTCACCCCGGAGATGTCCACCTGCGCCACCGCCTCCCGGGTCGACCCGGACGACGCCTGGGAGGCCGCCGACTGCGCCTCCGTCTTCACCTTCCCCGACGACGAGAAGCTGATCCAGGCCGAGTTCGCCAAGAACATCCCCTTCGCGCTCGCCGTCGCCGAGTCCGCCGCCCGCCCCGACGACCCGGTCTCCCCGGTCGGCGCCCCGGCCGCGGCCCTCACCCCCGACCCGTTCACCACCTCCTACGCCGCCGCCGGCGAGGAGCAGCAGGTCGCGGTCACCGCCCGCGCGTCCCTCCGTGCCAAGACCCTCCACTACCGGATCAACGGCGGCCGCACCCACCGCGCCGGAGTGGAGGCGTGGGACGGCGGAGAGACCTACGGCGGCGAGGACAACCTGTACTACGACCAGTACCGGGGCGAGGTGCGGGGCGCCCGGCCCGGCGACTCCGTCGAGGTCTGGTTCACCGCCCGGGGCCGCGACGGCCGGACCACCGCCTCCACCCCCTTCACGTACAAGGTCGCCGAACGCGCCCGCGGGGACGTCCTCGTCCTCGCCGAGGAAGGCGGGACGAGCGCCGCCCGGCACGCGGACACGTACACGGGGACGCTCGCCGCGACCGGCCGGAAGGCCGCCGTCTGGGACGTCGCCACCCAGGGCGTCCCGCACGCCCTCGGCACCCTCTCCCACTTCCGCACCGTCGTCTGGTACACCGGCGCCGAGCGGCCCTCCGGGGCCGTCCAGCTCGCCGTCCGCTCCTACCTCAACGAGGGCGGCAAGCTGCTCAACGCCGGCGAGAAGACCGGCGGACTCACCCGGATCGGCCGGGCCGAGTCCAACGACTTCGCCCAGTACTACCTCGGCGCCTACCACCGGGCCGGGCTGAACGGCCCGTCGTCCTTCGCCGGCGCCGGCCGCCTCGCCGGACCGGCCACCGGGCTCGGCGCCGCCGACGGCAACCCGCTGGACAACGCCGGCGCCTTCACCGTCACCTCCGGCACCCTCGACCCGGAGCGGTTCCCGCAGTTCGCCTCCAGCGCCCCGGCCGGCGACTACCCCGGCCTGCGGACCCCGTTCGAACCGGCCGAGGGCAGCACCTTCGCCGCCGTCCGGCACGCCGACGACACCTGGGCCCGGCTCACCCGGACCGTCGACCTCACCGGCACCACCGCCGCCGACGGCCCCCGGCTCGACTTCCAGATCAGCTACGACACCGAGCCCGGTTACGACAACCTCGTCGTCGAGGCCCGCACCGCAGGGCAGGACGACTGGACCACCCTGCCGGACCGCAACGGCGGCACCTCCGCGGAGCCGCCCGCCGACTGCGGCGAGGGCTACTACCTGAAGCTCCACCCCGCCCTCGGCCGCTACCTCACCCTCGGCGAGGACGGCTGCGCGCCCACCGGCACCACCGGAGCCTGGCACGCCTTCACCGGCCCCTCCAACGGCTGGCGGCAGGCGTCCGTCGACCTCTCCGCCTGGGCGGGCAAGCAGGTCGAGCTCTCCCTGTCGTACGTCTCCGACCCCGGCACCGGCGAGACCGGCGCCTTCGTCGACGACGTCCGGCTGGTCACCGCCGCGGGCACCGAGCGGGAGGGCTTCGAGAGCTCGCTCGGCGCCTGGACCGTCCCCGGCGCACCGGCCGGCAGCCCCGGCAACGCCGCCGACTGGGCCCGCTCGCCCGGCCTGTTCCACTCCGTCGCCGCCGTCACCACCCGCGACACCGTCCTCCTCGGCTTCGGCCTGGAGCACGTCGGATCCGGGGCCGAACGGCAGCGGCTCCTCGACCGTGCCCTCACCGCGCTCCGCCGCTGACGGAGAGTAGTGGGGCCGAAGGTCCCAAGACGGCCCGTACCTGTTGACAGGTACGGGCCGTCGGCCATTTTCCGGGGATTTTCCGGGCGCGAACGGCAGCGCTCGATGTCACCCGGGGGCGGCGGTGGAGGTAGGGTCGGAAGCGGTCGGGGACATCCCAAAAAAATCAAGATCTAGCCGGTGTGACATATCACCCGGCTTTCCTAACGAGGAGATCGGTTCGTGACGATCCGCGTAGGCATCAACGGCTTTGGCCGTATCGGTCGCAACTACTTCCGCGCGCTCCTTGAGCAGGGTGCCGACATCGAGGTCGTGGCCGTCAACGACCTGGGCGACACCGCGACCACGGCCCACCTGCTGAAGTACGACACCATCCTGGGCCGCCTCAAGGCCGAGGTGTCCCACACCGCCGACACCATCACCGTCGACGGCCACACCATCAAGGTGCTGTCCGAGCGCGACCCCGCCGACATCCCGTGGGGCGACCTGGGCGTCGACATCGTCATCGAGTCCACCGGCATCTTCACCAAGCGGGCGGACGCCGCCAAGCACCTCGCCGGCGGCGCGAAGAAGGTCCTCATCTCGGCTCCGGCCAAGGACGAGGACATCACCATCGTCATGGGCGTCAACCAGGACAAGTACGACCCGGCGAACCACGACGTCATCTCCAACGCGTCCTGCACCACCAACTGCGTCGCCCCGATGGCCAAGGTCCTCGACGAGAACTTCGGCATCGTCCGCGGCCTCATGACGACGGTCCACGCCTACACGAACGACCAGCGCATCCTGGACTTCCCGCACAAGGACCTGCGCCGCGCCCGCGCCGCCGCGGAGAACATCATCCCGACCACGACCGGTGCCGCCAAGGCCACCGCCCTGGTCCTCCCGCAGCTCAAGGGCAAGCTGGACGGCATCGCCATGCGCGTCCCGGTCCCGACCGGCTCGGCCACCGACCTGGTCGTCACCCTCGACCGCGAGGTCACCCGCGACGAGGTCAACGCAGCCTTCAAGAAGGCGGCCGAGGACGGCCCGCTCAAGGGCATCCTCTTCTACACCGAGGACCCGATCGTCTCCTCGGACATCGTCAGCGACCCGGCGTCGTGCACCTTCGACTCCTCCCTGACCATGGTCCAGGACGGCAACAACATCAAGATCCTCGGCTGGTACGACAACGAGTGGGGCTACTCCAACCGTCTCGTCGACCTCACCACCTTCGTCGGCGACCAGCTCTGACGTACTAGGGTTCAGCAGGGCAGGCTTTCGATGTGAGCAGGGCTCGGGCAGCGCGACGAAGCGCTGCGCGGGCCCTGTCTCGTGTGCTCCACCGCGTACCAAGGAGTCAGTGAACAGATGAAGACGATCGACGAGCTTCTCGGCGAGGGCGTCGAGGGCAAGCGGGTGTTCGTCCGCGCCGATCTCAACGTGCCGCTCGACGGCACCACCATCACCGACGACGGCCGCATCCGCGCCGTCGTCCCCACGGTCAAGGCGCTCGCCGACGCCGGCGCCCGGGTCGTGGTCGCCTCCCACCTGGGCCGCCCGAAGGGTGCCCCGGACCCGGCGTTCTCCCTCGCCCCCGCCGCCGCGCGGCTCGGCGAACTGCTCGGCGCCGAGGTGGCCTTCGCCACCGACACCGTCGGCGAGTCCGCGCAGGCGACCGTCGCGGGCCTGGCCGACGGCCGGGTGGCCGTCATCGAGAACCTGCGCTTCAACGCCGGCGAGACCTCGAAGGACGACGCCGAGCGCGACGCCTTCGCGGGGCAGCTGGCCACCCTCGCCGACCTCTACGTCGGCGACGGCTTCGGAGCCGTCCACCGCAAGCACGCCTCGGTGTACGACCTCCCGGGCAAGCTGCCGCACGCCGCCGGCTACCTCATCGCCACCGAGGTCGGCGTCCTCAAGAAGCTGACGGAGGACGTCCGGCGGCCGTACGCCGTCGTCCTCGGCGGCGCCAAGGTCTCCGACAAGCTCGGCGTGATCGACCACCTCCTGGAGAAGGCCGACCGCATCCTCGTCGGCGGCGGCATGGCCTACACCTTCCTCAAGGCCCAGGGCCACGAGGTCGGCATCTCCCTCCTCCAGGAGGACCAGATCCCGGCCGTCCAGGAGTACCTGAAGCGCGCCCAGGACCGCGGCGTGGAGTTCGTGCTCCCCGTCGACGTCCTGGTCGCCACCGAGTTCCCGGACCTCAGGACCAAGGCCCCGGCCCACCCCACCACCGTCGCCGCGGACGCCATCCCGGCCGACCAGGAGGGCCTGGACATCGGTCCGGAGACCCGCAAGCTGTACGCCTCGAAGCTCGCCGACGCGGCCACCGTCTTCTGGAACGGTCCGATGGGCGTCTTCGAGCACCCCGACTACGCCGAGGGCACCAAGGCCGTCGCCCAGGCGCTCGTCGACTCCCCGGCCTTCACCGTCGTCGGCGGTGGCGACTCCGCCGCCGCGGTCCGCACCCTGGGCTTCGACGAGAAGGCGTTCGGACACATCTCGACCGGTGGCGGCGCCTCCCTCGAATACCTCGAGGGCAAGAAGCTCCCCGGCCTCGTCGCACTGGAGGACTGACCCCCTTATGACCACCCGCACCCCGCTGATGGCGGGCAACTGGAAGATGAACCTCAACCACCTCGAGGCCATCGCCCACGTCCAGAAGCTCGCCTTCACGCTCACCGACAAGGACTACGACGCCGTCGAGGTCGCCGTCCTCGTCCCCTTCACCGACCTGCGCTCCGTGCAGACCCTGATCGACGGTGACAAGCTCAAGATCAAGTACGGCGCCCAGGACCTGTCGGCCCACGAGTCCGGCGCGTACACCGGTGAGATCTCCGGCGCCATGCTCGCCAAGCTGAACACCGGCTTCGTCGCCGTCGGCCACTCCGAGCGCCGCCAGTACCACGGCGAGTCCGACGAGCTGTGCAACGCCAAGGTGAAGGCCGCCTTCGCCCACGGCATCACCCCGATCCTCTGCGTCGGCGAGGAGCTGGACGTGCGCGAGGCCGGCAACGCCGTCCCGCACACCCTCGCCCAGGTCGAGGGCGGCCTCAAGGACGTCCCGGCCGAGCAGGCCGAGACGATCGTGGTCGCGTACGAGCCGGTGTGGGCCATCGGCACCGGCAAGGTCTGCGGTGCCGAGGACGCCCAGGAGGTCTGCGGGGCGATCCGCGGCAAGCTCGCCGAGCTGTACTCGCAGGACGTCGCCGACAAGATCCGCATCCAGTACGGCGGCTCCGTGAAGGGCTCGAACGTCGCCGAGATCATGGCGCAGCCCGACATCGACGGCGCCCTGGTCGGCGGTGCCTCGCTGGACGCGGACGAGTTCGTCAAGATCGTCCGATTCCGCGACCAGTGATGATGTAGAGCGGCGGAGGCGATCCGTCGTACCCTTGCGGGGGTCGGGCCGGTGCCCGGCCCCCGTCCCTTTTCAAGCTCCGAGGAAGTTGGTCCAGCCGTGGTTATGGGGTTCTCGATCGCCCTGATCGTCTTCAGCGGCCTGCTGATGCTGCTGGTGCTGATGCACAAGGGGAAGGGCGGCGGCCTCTCCGACATGTTCGGCGGCGGCATGCAGTCCTCCGTCGGCGGCTCCTCGGTCGCCGAGCGCAACCTCGACCGGATCACGGTCGTGGTCGGACTGCTCTGGTTCGCCTGCATTGTGGTACTTGGTCTGCTCATGAAGCTGGACGGGTAACTCCGCACACTGGACGCGCGTTGGGCCTTCCGTAGACTGGGGCATCTTCGAGCACCATCACGCAGGGAGTTACGACCGTGGCAAGTGGCAACGCGATCCGGGGAAGCCGGGTCGGAGCGGGGCCGATGGGGGAGGCCGAGCGGGGCGAGTCGGCACCGCGCCTCCGCATCTCCTTCTGGTGCTCGAACGGGCACGAGACCCAGCCGAGTTTCGCGAGCGACGCGCAGGTCCCGGACACCTGGGACTGCCCCCGCTGCGGTTTCCCGGCCGGCCAGGACCGGGACAATCCGCCGGACCCCCCGCGCACCGAGCCGTACAAGACCCACCTCGCCTACGTGCGGGAGCGCCGCAGCGACGCCGACGGCGAGGCCATCCTCGCCGAGGCGCTCGCCAAGCTGCGGGGCGAGATCTGAACGACAACTGAACATCGGTGGAAAGGGCTCTGCCCGTGAACTCGGTTCGCGGGCAGAGCCCTTCGTCGTGTCCGGGGCGGGTGGCACGGATCGCCCCGTTCGATCAACTAGGTTGGAGGAGCAGCGGGGCAGACACGTACGAGAAGAAGTGGGCGATGTCCGAAATGACCACAGAAGGACGCATCAGGCTCAACCGGCTGCCCGAGTGGGCGGCCCTCGGCAAGCACCGGGAGCAGCTGGGCGACACCCATCTGCGCGAGCTGTTCGCGGCCGACCCGGAGCGCGGCACCGGCTACACCCTGCGGGTCGGTGACCTCCACCTGGACTACTCCAAGCAGCTCGTCACCGACGAGACCCTGGAGCTGCTGCGCGAGCTGGCCGCCGCCACCGGCGTCGCCGGGCTGCGCGACGCCATGTTCCGCGGCGAGAAGATCAACACCACCGAGGACCGGGCCGTCCTCCACACCGCCCTGCGCGCCCCCCGCGAGGCCGTGATCGAGGTGGACGGCGAGAACGTCGTCCCCAAGGTCCACGCCGTCCTCGACAAGATGGCCGGCTTCGCCGACAAGGTCCGCGCCGGCGCCTGGACCGGCCACACCGGCAAGCCGGTCAAGAACATCGTCAACATCGGCATCGGCGGCTCCGACCTCGGCCCCGCCATGGCGTACGAGGTCCTGCGCGCCTACACCCGGCGCGACCTGACGTTCCGTTTCGTCTCGAACGTCGACGGCGCCGACCTCCACGAGGCCGTCCACGGGCTCGACCCGGCCGAGACGCTCTTCATCGTCGCCTCGAAGACCTTCACGACCATCGAGACGGTCACCAACGCGACCTCCGCCCGCGACTGGCTCCTCGGCGGACTCGGGGCCGGCCAGGAGGCCGTCGCCCGGCACTTCGTGGCCCTGTCGACCAATGCCGAGCGGGTCGAGGAGTTCGGCATCGACACCGCCAACATGTTCGAGTTCTGGGACTGGGTCGGCGGCCGCTACTCGTACGACTCCGCCATCGGCCTCTCCCTGATGATCGCCATCGGGCCGGACCGCTTCCGCGAGATGCTCGACGGCTTCCACCTCGTCGACGAGCACTTCCGCACCGCCCCCGCGGAGGAGAACGCGCCGCTGCTGCTCGGCCTCCTCGGCGTCTGGTACGGCGGCTTCTTCGACGCCCAGTCGCACGCCGTCCTGCCCTACTCCCACTACCTGTCCAGGTTCACCGCCTACCTCCAGCAGCTCGACATGGAGTCCAACGGCAAGTCCGTGGACCGCCAGGGCGAGCCCGTCGACTGGCAGACCGGCCCGGTCGTCTGGGGCACCCCCGGCACCAACGGGCAGCACGCCTACTACCAGTTGATCCACCAGGGCACCAAGCTGATCCCCGCCGACTTCATCGGCTTCGCGCGGCCCGTCGCCGAGCTGCCGCCCGCCCTGGCCGCCCAGCACGACCTGCTGATGGCCAACTTCTTCGCCCAGACCCAGGCCCTCGCCTTCGGCAGGACGCCCGAGGAGGTACGGGCCGAGGGCGTGCCGGAGGAGCTCGTCCCGCACAAGACCTTCCGGGGCAACCACCCCACCACCACGATCCTCGCCGACGCCCTCACCCCCTCGGTCCTCGGCCAGCTGGTGGCGCTCTACGAGCACAAGGTCTTCGTCCAGGGCGCCGTCTGGAACATCGACTCCTTCGACCAGTGGGGCGTCGAGCTCGGCAAGGTCCTCGCCAAGCGGATCGAGCCCGTCCTGACCGGCGAGGAGTCCGCCGAGGGCCTCGACAGCTCGACCGCGGCCCTCGTCTCCGCCTACCGCGCCCTGCGCGGCCGGAGCTGACCGATGGCGGGGGAGAACGCGGTACGGCTCCGGCCGCCCAGGAACGCCGTGGACCGCAGGGCCGTCGGCTGGTGGCGCACCCAGTGCCTCATCGGCACCGCCGTCCCGGTGGTGGTGCTCGGCGTCCTCGGCCTCCTGATCGAACCGGCCCGGTTCTGGCTGCTGTCGCCGGCCGCCGTGCTGGCCGCGATCGGCCTGGCCTGCACCGCGTTCTTCCCCGCCTGGTGGTACCGGGTGCACCGCTGGGAGGTCACCGACGAGGCCGTGTACACGCGCACGGGCGCCCTGTGGCAGGAGTGGCGGATCGCCCCCATGTCACGGATCCAGACCGTCGACACCGTACGCGGCCCGCTGGAACAGCTCTTCGGGCTGGCCACGGTCACCGTCACCACCGCCTCCTCCAAGGGCGCGCTCCGCGTCGAGGGACTCGACCACTCACTCGCCGCGGAGCTCGCCGAGAAGCTGACCCGGATCACGCAGGCGACCCCCGGGGACGCCACGTGACGCCCGCCGGCGAGGGGGAGTGGCGGCGCCTCGACCGGCGTACCTCCCTCGTCACCGCCGCCGTCCTCTGCGGCGTCGCGGCCGGAGCCGGAGTCCCGGTCACCGCCGGGCTCGCCGGCTCCCGGCCCCTCTGGCAGGCGCTCGCCTGGGTCCTCGCCGGCGCCTTCCTGCTGATCGGCGGCGGCACCACCGCCGAGCACGTCCGCCTCCGCCACACCCGCTACCGGATCGGCGCCGACCAGGTCGAGCTCCACTCCGGCCTGCTGCTCCTCAAGCGGCGCTCCCTGGCCCGCGAGCGGATCCGCAGCGTGGACCTCACCGCCAATCCCCTCCAGCGGGTCCTCGGGCTGGTCAAGGTCCGCATCGGCACCGGTGAGTCCACCGGCGGCGGCGAGTCCACCCTGGAACTGGAGTTCGTCACCCGGACCGAGGGCGAACGGCTCCGCCGCGAACTCCTCACCCGCGCCTTCGCCCCCGAGGCCGTCCCCGGTCACGACGGCACCCTCGCCGTCCTCGACCCCCGCTGGATCCGCTACGCCCCCGTCTCCTTCGTCACCGGTCTGCTCGCCGGCGCCGCCGCCGGAGCGGTCATGCAGGTCAGCGAGTGGTTCGGCGTCCAGTCCGAGGTCATCGACTGGATAGGGGACCGCTTCCAGGACGTCTCCCTGCCGTGGATGATCGTCGACCTCGCCCTCCTCGCCACCCTGGCCGGCGCGGTCGGCTCGCTGGGGCTCTGGGTCGAGATGTGGTGGAACCACCGGCTCGAACGCGAACCGGGCGGCACCCTCCGGGTCCGTCGCGGCCTGTTCAGCACCCGCTCGGTCACCCTGGAGGAGGAGCGCCTGCGCGGGGTCGAGCTGGTCGAACCGCTCGGCGTCCGCCTCGCCGGCGCCGCACGCGTCGACGCCGTCGCCAGTGGCCTCGCCGAGGACGACGAGAAGCACACCGACCTGAAGACGCTGCTGCCGGCCGCGCCCCGGGCCGTCGCCGCCCGGATCGCCGCCGAGGTCCTGCGCGAGCCCGTCACCCCGTTCTCCGTCCCCCTCACCCCCCACCCGCGCGCCGCCCGCGCCCGCAGGCTCCGCTGGGCGCTCAGCGCCGTGCTGCTGCCCGCCGCCGTCCTCGCCCTGCTCGGCGCGCTCCTCACGCCGGTGCTGCTGTACGTGGCGGCCGGCTGGACGCTGGTCCTGAGCCCGCTCGCGGTGGCCCTCGCCCTGGACGCGTACCGCTCCCTCGGCCACGCCCTCGGCGGCGCCCATCTGGTGACCCGGTCGGGCACGGCACGGCGGGCCACGGTCGCCCTCCAGCGGTCCGGGATCATCGGCTGGACGGTCAAGCAGTCGTACTTCCAGCGGCGTGCCGGGATCCTCACCCTCACCGCCACCACGGCCGCCGGAGAGCGCGCCTACGACGTCCTCGACGCGGACGCGAGCGAGGGCCTGGCCTTCGCCGCCGAGGCCGTACCGGGGCTGCTCACGCCCTTCCTGGAGACTGCGGAGACTGCGGCGACTGCGGCGACGGTGGAGTCGGCGGGGACTCCGGAGACGGCGGAGCCGGCGCGGACCGTGGAGGCGCCGGGAACGGCGGAGGCCCGGTCCACCGAGGGGTGAACCGGGCCTCCTGGGGGCTCCGTCAGGCCGAGGCCGGCGGATACAGGCTCCGCGGCAGCTCCGAGGCCGCCGCCGTGTCCATCAGCCACAGCGTGCGCGAGCGCCCGTAGGCGCCGGCCGCCGGGGCCTGCACCTCGCCCGCGCCGGACAGCGCGATCGCCGCCGCCTTCGCCTTGTCCTCGCCGGCCGCGAGCAGCCAGACCTCCTTCGCCGCCCGGATCGCCGGGAGGGTCAGGGAGATCCGGGTCGGCGGCGGCTTGGGCGCGCCGTGCACCCCGACGACCGTCCGCTCGGTCTCCCGGACCGCGGGCAGCTCCGGGAAGAGCGAGGCCACGTGGGTGTCCGGGCCGACGCCCAGCATGAGCACGTCGAAGGCGGGCACCCCGCCCCGCTCGGTCGGGCCGGCCGCGGCGGCCAGCTCGGCCGCGTACCCCGCCGCGGCGGCGTCGGCGTCGTCCCCGTAGGGACCGTCCGACGCCGGCATGGCGTGCACCCGGGCCGGGTCCAGCGGGACCCGGTCGAGCAGCGCCTCCCGGGCCTGGGTGATGTTCCGCTCGGGGTCGCCCTCGGGCAGGAAGCGCTCGTCGCCCCACCACAGGTCGAGCCGCGACCAGTCGATCGCGTCCCGGGCGGGCGCCGTGCCGAGCGCGGCGAGCAGCCCGTTGCCGTTGCGGCCGCCGGTCAGCACGACCGAGGCCGCGCCCCGGGCGGACTGGGCGTCCACGATCCTCGTGATCAGCCGGGCCGCGGCGGCCTCGGCCATCAGCTCCTTGTCCCGGTGGACCACCAGCTGGGGGGCGCTCACTTCGACGCCGCCTTCTTCGCCGGGGCCTTCTTGGCGGGTGCCTTCCTCGCCGGCTCAGGAGCGGGCTCAGAAGCGGACTCCGAAGCGGGCTCCGAAGCGGCCTCCGGGGCGGCCGTGACGTCCGGGGCGGGCTCCTCGGGCGCGGGGGCGGTGGTGGCCGCCTCCTCGTCGAGCCGCTCCAGACCGAACCGGAGCGCCGCGGCGTAGGTGTCGTCCGGGTCGAGCCGGCGCAGCTCCTCCGCGATGAGCTCGGCCGTCTCGCGCCGCTTGAGCGCCACCCCGCGGTCGGGCTGGCCCTCTATGGAGAGGGTCGCGAGCGAGCCGTCGGGCCGGTCGAGGACGATCGGTCCGGCGCTGGTCTCCAGCCGTACGGAGGTGAGGCCGGGGCCGGTGGAGCGGGACCGCCGCACCGGCACCTTCAGCCGCTCGGCCAGCCACATCGCGAGCAGTTCGACGCTCGGGTTGAACTCCTCGCCCTCCACGTCGGCCGAGGTCACCTGGCAGTGGACCTGGTCGAGCGCGGCGGCCAGCATCGAGCGCCACGGGGTGATCCGGGTCCACGAGAGGTCCGTGTCGCCGGGGGTGTAAGTGTCCGCGCGCGCGGTCAGCTCCTGGATGGGCTGCTCGGCGGCGTACGTGTCGGTCACCCGCCGCTGGGCGAGGGCGCCCAGCGGGTCGTTCGCCGGGTCGGTCGGCGCGTTCACCGGCCACCAGACGACGACGGGGGCGTCCGGGAGGAGCAGCGGCAGCACCACCGACTGGGCCTGGTCGACGACCTCGCCGTACAGCCGGAGGACGACCGTCTCCCCGGAGCCGGCGTCGGCGCCGAGGCGGACCTCGGCGTCGAGCCGGGTGTTGGCGCGGTCCCGCGGCGAGCGCGAGACCCGCTTGATCACCACGAGGGTCCGCGAGGGGTGCTCGCGGGACGCCTCGTTGGCCGCCTTCAGCGCGTCGTAGGCGTTCTCCTCGTCGGTGACGATCACGAGGGTGAGCACCATGCCGACGGCCGGGGTGCCGATCGCCCGCCGCCCGAGCACCAGCGCCTTGTTGATCTTGGAGGACGTGGTGTCCGTCAGGTCGGTCTTCATGGCCGGCGCCAGCTCCTGCCGTCTCGTGCGAGCATCTCGTCCGCCTCGCCCGGACCCCAGGTCCCGGACTCGTACTGGGCGGGCTTGCCGTGCGCGTCCCAGTACTGCTCGATCGGGTCGAGGATCTTCCAGGACAGCTCGACCTCCTCCACGCGCGGGAAGAGGTTGGAATCGCCGAGGAGGACGTCCAGGATGAGCCGCTCGTACGCCTCGGGGCTGGACTCGGTGAAGGACTCGCCGTAGGCGAAGTCCATCGACACGTCCCGGATCTCCATCTGGGTGCCGGGCACCTTGGAGCCGAAGCGGACGGTGACGCCCTCGTCCGGCTGGACCCGGATGACGATGGCGTTGCGGCCCAGCTCCTCCGTCGACGTGTGGTCGAAGGGGGAGTGCGGGGCGCGCTGGAAGACCACCGCGATCTCGGTGACCCGGCGGCCGAGCCGCTTGCCGGTGCGCAGGTAGAAGGGGACGCCCGCCCAGCGGCGGTTGTCGATCTCCAGCTTGATCGCCGCGTAGGTGTCGGTCTTCGACTGGGGGTCGATGCCCTCTTCCTCGAGGTAGCCGACGGCCTTCGCGCCGCCCTGCCAGCCCGCCCCGTACTGGCCGCGGACGGTGGACTTCGCCAGGTCCTTGGGCAGCCGCACGGCGCCCAGCACCTTGGTCTTCTCCGCGGCGAGCGCGTCGGCGTCGAAGGAGGCGGGCTCCTCCATCGCGGTCAGCGCGAGCAGCTGGAGGAGGTGGTTCTGGATGACGTCACGGGCGGCGCCGATGCCGTCGTAGTAGCCGGCGCGGCCGCCGATGCCGATGTCCTCGGCCATGGTGATCTGCACGTGGTCGACGTACGACCGGTTCCAGATCGGCTCGAAGAGGGTGTTGGCGAAGCGGAGCGCCAGGATGTTCTGGACGGTCTCCTTGCCGAGGTAGTGGTCGATGCGGAAGACCGCCTCGGGCGGGAAGACCTCGTGGACGACCTCGTTGAGCTCCTTGGCGGAGGCGAGGTCGTGGCCGAAGGGCTTCTCGATGACGGCGCGGCGCCAGGAGCCGTTCTTCTGGTCGGCCAGACCGTGCTTCTTCAGCTGCTGGACGACGAGCGGGAAGAACTTCGGCGGCACGGACAGGTAGAAGGCGAAGTTGCCCCCGGTGCCCTGCGCCTTGTCCAGCTCCTGGATGGTGTCCTTCAGCTGCTCGAACGCCTCGTCGCTGTCGAAGTCGCCCTGGACGAACCGCATGCCCTGGATGAGCTGCTGCCAGACCTCCTCGCGGAAGGGGGTGCGGGCGTGCTGCTTGACCGCGTCGTGGACCTCCTGCGCGAAGTCCTCGTCCTGCCATTCCCGGCGGGCGAAGCCGACGAGCGAGAAGCCCGGCGGCAGCAGGCCGCGGTTGGCCAGGTCGTAGACGGCAGGCATCAGCTTCTTACGGGACAAATCGCCCGTGACGCCGAAGATGACCAGGCCCGACGGCCCCGCGATGCGCGGGAGCCGTCGGTCTGCGGCGTCACGGAGCGGGTTGGCTCCGTCGACGGTGCTCAAAGTGGTCATGCCTCCGAAGGGACGCGGCGCGCGAGCTCCGCCTCGGTCGAGCTGAGCAGGTCGTTCCAGGACGCCTCGAACTTCTCGACGCCCTCGTCCTCCAGGAGCTGGACCACGTCGTCGTAGCTGATGCCCAGCTTGGCGACGGCCTCCAGGACCTCGCGGGAGGAGTCGTACGTGCCGCGGACGGTGTCGCCGGCGACCTCGCCGTGGTCGGCGGTGGCCTCCAGGGTCGCCTCCGGCATGGTGTTCACGGTGCCCGGGGCGACCAGGTCCACCACGTACAGCGTGTCCTTGTACTCCGGGTCCTTGACGCCGGTCGAGGCCCACAGCGGACGCTGCTTGTTGGCCTGCGCCTTGTCCAGGGCCGCCCAGCGCTCCGAGGAGTCCGAGAAGACCTCCTCGTACGCCTCGTAGGCGAGACGCGCGTTGGCCAGGGCCGACTTGCCCTTGAGCGCCTTGGCCTCGTCGGTGCCGATGCCGTCCAGGCGCTTGTCGATCTCGGTGTCCACGCGGGACACGAAGAAGGACGCAACCGAGTGGATCTTCGACAGGTCGAGGCCGCGCTCGCGGGCCTTCTCCAGGCCCGCCAGGTAGGCGTCCATGACCGCGCGGTAGCGCTCCAGCGAGAAGATCAGCGTCACGTTGACGCTGATGCCGAGGCCGATGACCTCGGTGATCGCCGGCAGGCCGGCCTTCGTCGCCGGGATCTTGATGAGGGTGTTCGGCCGGTCCACGAGCCACGCCAGCTGCTTCGCCTCGGCGATGGTCGGGGCCGTGTGGTGGGCCAGACGGGGGTCGACCTCGATCGAGACCCGGCCGTCCTGGCCGTCGGTCGCGTCGAAGACCGGGCGCAGGATGTCGGCGGCGTCGCGGACGTCCGCCGTCGTGATCATGCGGATGGCCTCGTCCACGGTCACCTTGCGGGCGGCCAGGTCGGCGAGCTGCTGCTCGTAGCCGTCGCCCGAGGTGATCGCCTTCTGGAAGATCGACGGGTTGGTGGTCACACCGACCACGTGCGACTGGTCGATCAGCTCGGCCAGGTTGCCCGACGTGATCCGCTTGCGCGACAGGTCGTCCAGCCAGATCGCGACGCCTTCGTCGGAGAGGCGCTTGAGAGCGTCTGTCATGAGAGTTGCATCTCCAAAAAGTCGTACGTATCCGCGTCAGCGCGCGGCGGCGGCGATCGATTCCCGGGCGGCGGAGGCCACGGCCTCCGGCGTGAAGCCGAACTCACGGAAGAGGACCTTGGCGTCGGCCGAGGCGCCGAAGTGCTCCAGCGAGACGATCCGGCCGGCGTCACCGACGTACTTGTGCCAGGTCAGGCCGACACCGGCCTCGACCGCCACCCGCGCCTTGACCGACGGCGGCAGGACGGAGTCCTTGTACGCCTGGTCCTGCTCCTCGAACCACTCCACGGACGGCATCGAGACCACGCGGGTCGGGACGCCCTCGGCCTGGAGCTGCTCGCGGGCCTCGACGGCCAGGTGCACCTCGGAGCCGGTCGCGATGATCACGACCTCCGGGGAGCCGCCCTCGGCGTCGAACAGCACGTATCCGCCCTTGGCCGCGTCCTCGTTCGGCGCGTAGGTCGGCACGCCCTGGCGGGTCAGCGCCAGACCGTGCGGCGCGCCCTTCAGGTACTCGCGCGTGTGCCGCTTCATGATCTCGCGCCAGGCGATCGCCGTCTCGTTGGCGTCGGCCGGACGGACCACGTTCAGGCCCGGGATCGCGCGCAGCGAGGCCAGGTGCTCCACCGGCTGGTGGGTCGGGCCGTCCTCGCCGAGACCGATCGAGTCGTGCGTCCACACGTAGGTGACCGGCAGGTGCATCAGGGCCGACAGGCGCACCGCGTTGCGCATGTAGTCCGAGAAGACCAGGAAGGTGCCGCCGTAGATGCGGGTGTTGCCGTGCAGCGCGATGCCGTTCATCTCCGCGGCCATGGCGTGCTCGCGGATGCCGAAGTGGATCGTGCGGCCGTACGGGTTCGCCTCCGGCAGCGGGTTGCCCTCGGGGAGGAAGGACGACGCCTTGTCGATCGTCGTGTTGTTCGAGCCCGCGAGGTCGGCCGAGCCACCCCACAGCTCGGGGACGATCTCGCCGAGCGCCTGGAGGACCTTGCCCGAGGCGGCACGGGTGGCGACGCTCTTGCCCGCCTCGAAGACCGGGAGCTTCTCCTCCCAGCCGGCCGGCAGCTCGTTCGCCTGGATCCGGTCGAACTCGGCGGCGCGCTCCGGGTTGGCCGTACGCCACTCGGCGAGCTGCTTCTCCCAGGCGGCGCGGGCGTCGCGGCCCCGGTCGCCGAGCGCACGGGTGTGGCCGATGACCTCGTCGGTGACCTCGAAGCTCTGCTCCGGGTCGAAGCCCAGGACGCGCTTGGTGGCCGCGACCTCGTCGGCGCCGAGCGCCGAGCCGTGCGCGGCCTCGGTGTTCTGCGCGTTCGGCGCCGGCCAGGCGATGATCGAGCGCATCGCGATGAAGGAGGGGCGCTCCGTCTCGGCCTCGGCCGCGCGGATCGCCGCGTACAGGCCGGCCGGGTCCAGGTCGCCGTTGGCCTGCGGCTCCACGCGCTGCACGTGCCAGCCGTACGCCTCGTACCGCTTCATCGTGTCCTCGGACACGGCGGTCTCGGTGTCGCCCTCGATCGAGATGTGGTTGTCGTCCCACAGCAGGATCAGGTTGCCGAGCTTCTGGTGGCCCGCGAGCGAGGACGCCTCGGCGGAGATGCCCTCCTGGAGGCAGCCGTCGCCGGCGATCGCGTAGACGTTGTGGTCGAAGGGGGAGGTGCCGGGGGCCGCCTCCGGGTCGAAGAGACCGCGCTCGTAGCGGGCGGCCATCGCCATGCCCACCGCGTTCGCCACGCCCTGGCCCAGCGGGCCCGTGGTGGTCTCGACGCCGGCCGTGTGGCCGTACTCGGGGTGACCCGGGGTCTTCGAGCCCCAGGTGCGGAACGCCTTGAGGTCGTCCAGCTCCAGACCGAAGCCACCCAGGTACAGCTGGGTGTAGAGGGTCAGGGACGAGTGGCCCGCGGAGAGCACGAACCGGTCGCGGCCGACCCACTCGGGGTCGGACGGGTCGTGGCGCATCACCTTCTGGAAGAGGGTGTACGCGGCCGGCGCGAGGCTCATCGCCGTACCGGGATGGCCGTTGCCGACCTTCTGTACGGCGTCCGCGGCCAGGATGCGGGCGGTGTCGACGGCCCGCTGGTCCAATTCGGTCCACTGGAGGTCTGTGGTGGTCGGCTTAGTGCTCACCCTGGGTCAGGGCTCCTCTCCACATGTCTGTAGCCGGTGACTGAGGGTGTACCGGCGGTGTCGAGCCTACCCCCGAAAAAGCCCCCTCTTTTCGTGTCCATGCCCCTCAAATGAGCGGACAGAGCAAGAGTGCCGGTGCCCGTGGCGGTTCGCCTCCCGAACGGCGCGCCGAAGGGTGTCCGCCCCTTGATACGCGCCTAAGAGTGAGGCCCGCCAACACGACCCCACCCCCGCGAAGATCGCTGTCTGGGCAACGTCTACAGTGGCGTGGTACGCGCAAGTTTCACCCCGCCTTTATCCGGGGAACTTGCTGGGAATTTCTCTGTCAGGGGTGTGCGTGACGGCCGTCGAGTCCCGACCCGCAGGGGTCGTCTTGGCTACCGGCCCGGGGGGCCATCGGCCGTTCGGGGCCCGCGCCAAGGCATTCGTGGCGCTGACCAAGCCGCGGATCATCGAGCTGCTGCTCATCACCACCGTTCCGGTGATGTTCCTCGCCGAACAGGGCGTGCCCGACCTGTGGCTGGTGCTCGCCACCTGCTTCGGCGGCTACCTGTCGGCCGGCGGCGCCAACGCGCTCAACATGTACATCGACCGCGACATCGACGCGCTGATGGAACGCACCGCGCAGCGCCCGCTGGTCACCGGCATGGTCTCGCCGCGCGAGGGCCTGGTCTTCGGCGTCACCCTCGCCGTCGTCTCCACCCTCTGGTTCGGCCTGCTCGTCAACTGGCTCTCCGCCTGGCTCTCCCTCGGCGCGCTCCTCTTCTACGTGGTCGTCTACACGATGATCCTCAAGCGGCGCACCGCGCAGAACATCGTCTGGGGCGGCATCGCCGGCTGCCTGCCCGTCCTCATCGGCTGGTCCGCGGTCACGAACTCGATGTCCTGGGCCGCCGTCATCCTCTTCATGGTCATCTTCTTCTGGACGCCGCCGCACTACTGGCCGCTGTCGATGAAGGTGAAGGAGGACTACGCGCGCGTGGGCGTGCCCATGCTGCCCGTGGTCGCCTCCAACAAGGTCGTCGCCAAGCAGATCGTCCTCTACAGCTGGGTCATGGTCGCGGTCTCGCTGCTGCTCACCCCGCTGGGCTACACCGGCTGGTTCTACACCGCCGTCGCCCTGGCCACCGGCGGCTGGTGGCTCTGGGAGGCGCACGGCCTGCTGAACCGCGCCAAGGCCGAGGTCACCGGCGCGAAGCTCAAGGAGATGCGCCTCTTCCACTGGTCCATCACCTACGTGTCGCTGCTCTTCGTGGCCGTCGCGGTGGACCCCTTCCTGCGGTAGGACGAACGTTTCCGGCGACGGCCGGGTCGTGTGGGCTGTCCCACGCGGCCCGGCCGTCGCCAGTCGATCTACCCATCGGTAGCATCCTTGCCATGGCAGACACCACGGAAGACACCACGGCCGTCTCCCCGCGAGCGGAGCGCAAGGCGGCCAAGCTGGCCAAGGAGATCCGCGCCTTCGGCAAGGAGCACGGCGGCGTCGAGGGCCAGCTCGCCCACATCGGCCAGGCCGGCACCCGGATCGTCCTCGTCGGCGAGGACGGCGGCTGGGGCGACCTGGTGGCCCCCACCTACGCGATCGCCCAGCAGGCCGCCGAGAAGGCCGGGCTGACCCTGCACGACGAGTTCGACGGCGAGTTCGCCGCCAAGGTCGTCACCGGCCCGTACGAGTGGACCCGGATGGCCGGCATCCAGCTCGGCGGTCCCGCCAACACCTGATCCGGCGACGGCACCGGGCGCCAGGCAACAACCTCGCACGGGGCTCACCCGTTAGGACGTGTGGAGACACGCCCACGCAGGGAGCCCCCCGAGATGATCGACACGCCGCGCCTGGTGGACCAGTACTGCCACGGGGTGCTCCGGACGGAGCTGGGCCTCGGCACCTTCGAGGCCCACCTCGGCCCGGCCGCCGTCCTGCCCGCCTCCGGCACCACCTTCTTCGACACCCAGACGGGCTTCGCCGTACGCCGCTGGTGCCCGCCGCTGCTCGGCCTCGAACCGCACTGCCCGCCCGCCCGCTACCTCGCCCGCCGCCGCGAGCTCGGCGTCGCCGAGACCGGCCGCAGGCTGCTGCGGGGCGCCGGCATCGCCACGTACCTCGTCGACACCGGCCTCCCCGGCGACCTCACCGGGCCCGCCGAGCTCGCCGCCGCGGGCCGGGCCCGCGCCCACGAGATCGTCCGCCTCGAACCCCTCGCCGAGCAGGTCGCCGACACCTCCGGGACCGTGGACGCCTTCCTCGCCAACCTCACCGAGGCCGTCCAGGACGCCGCCGTGCACTCGGTCGCCTTCTCCTCGGTCTCCGCCGCGCGCTGCGGGCTCGCCGCCGTCGCGGAGCCCCCCGGGCGCGGCGAGGTCCGCCGGGCCGCCGGGCGCTGGCTCGCGGACCGTCCCGCCGGAGGCCCCCTCGACGCGCCGGCGCTCGTGCGCCACCTGCTGTGGACCGCGGTGGGCGCGGGACGGCCGCTCCAGCTGCACACCGGGGACCGGGACCCCGGCGGCCTGGCCGGCTTCGCCGCCGCCACCGCCGGGCTCGGCGCCGACCTCGTCCTGCTCCACGGCTCGCCGCACCACCGGACGGCGGCCCGGATGGCCGGGGTCTTCCCGCACGTGTACGCGGACCTGGGGGCCGCCCTGGCGCACACCGGGGCGCGGGCGGCGGACGTCCTCGCCGAGGTCCTGGAACTGGCGCCGTTCGGCAAGCTGCTCTACTCCAGCGGCGCCCGCGGCCTGCCCGAGCTGCACGTGGTCGCCGCCAGCGCCTTCCGGACCGCCCTCGGCCGGGTGCTGGGCGCCTGGGTCATGGACGGCGCCTGGTCCCGTACGGACGCGCAGCGGGTCGCCGCGATGATCGCCGCGGACAACGCGACGCGGGTCTACCGGCTCGGGTGAGCCGGTGGACCCGCGTCGGGGGTGTGGGTCAGGCCCTCGCCGGTTCCGGCTCGGCCTGGGCGGGGATGCCGGCCGTCGGCAGCGGTCGCTCGCGCAGGCTCAGGGCCAGCCGCAGCACGGCGATCCACATCAGCGAGGAGCCGAGCATGTGGGCGCCGACCAGCAGCTCCGGAACGCCGGTGAAGTACTGGATGTAGCCCACCCCGCCTTGGAGCAGCAGCACGATCAGCAGCTCGCGGGCGCGGGCGCGGGTGTCGTCCGGGGCGTCGACCACGCGCAGGACCAGCCACATCGCGACGGCGAGGGCGCAGACGACCCAGGCGGCGATGGCGTGCAGATGGGCGGCGGCCGTCCAGTCCCAGGGCATGCGGGGCACGTCGCTGCTGTCCCCCGCGTGCTTGCCGGCGCCGGTCACCGTGGTGCCGAGCGCGATGAGCACGGCCGAGGTGACGGTGATCGCCCAGGACAGCTTCCGTACCGGCTTGGGCACGCGCGGGCGCGCGGGCGTGTCGCCCTCGCCGGCCCGGTGCCAGGTGATCAGGGCGACCGTCAGCAGCGCGTTCGCGGCCAGGAAGTGGCCGGCCACCGTCCACGGGTTGAGGCCCATCCAGACGGTGATGCCGCCGAGCACGGCGTTGCTCATCACGATCCAGAACTGCGCCCAGCCCCAGCGGGTGAGGTTCCGCCGCCACGGCTTGGTCGAGCGGGCGGCGACGATCGCCCAGCCGACGGCCGCCGACAGGACGTACGTCAGCATCCGGTTGCCGAACTCGATCAGGCCGCGGTAGCCCTGTTCGGGCGTCACGATGAGGCTGTCGTCGGTGCACTTGGGCCACGTGTCGCAGCCGAGACCGGAACCGGTCAGCCGGACCGCGCCGCCCGTGACGATGATGAGCACGCTCATCACGACGGCGGAGAGCGCGGCGCGCCGGAGGATCCGGGGGGACGGCGTCCAGCGCTGGGCGATGAAGGCGAGGGGGGTCTGCACGGGCCCTATCGTAGGCGCGGGCTTGTGCACGCTTTCACGAGGGGTGCCTTGTCGGGACACGTCACCCTCTGAGTGTCTTCCGCTACTCCCAGCGGAAGAACCGCGCGGCCGCGCCGAGCCCCAGGACCGCCCAGACGGCGAGGATCCCGCCGTCGGCCCACGGCATGCCCGCACCGCCCTGGAGGACGTCCCTGAGGCCGTCGGAGAGGGCGGAGATGGGCAGCAGCGCCAGGACGTCGCCGGCCGCGCCGAACTTCTCCAGCGGGACGATCACCCCGCCGCCGACCAGGAGCAGCAGGAAGACCAGGTTGGCGGCGGCGAGGGTGGCCTCGGCCTTGAGGGTGCCGGCCATGAGCAGCCCGAGCCCGGAGAAGGCGGCGGTGCCGAGGACCAGCAGGAGCAGCACGGCGAGCGGGTTGCCCCGCGGGGACCAGCCGAGGCCGAGCGCGATGGCGGTCAGCAGGGCGATCTGGAGGACCTCGGTGACCAGCACGGAGAGCGTCTTGGCGGTCATCAGGGCCCAGCGGGGCAGCGGGGAGGCGCCGAGCCGCTTGAGGACGCCGTAGCGGCGTTCGAAGCCGGTGGCGATGGCCTGGCCGGTGAAGGCGGTGGACATCACGGCGAGCGCGAGGACGCCCGGCGCGAGGAAGTCGACGGCCTCGCCGGCGCCCGTGTCGACGATGTCGACGGTCGAGAAGAGCACCAGCAGGAGGGAGGGGATGATCACCGTGAGGAGGAGCTGCTCGCCGTTGCGCAGCAGCATCCGGGTCTCCAGGGCCGTCTGGGCCGCGATCATCCGTCCGACGGGGGCGGCCCCCGGCCTGGGCGCGTACGTACCGGCGCTCATGCGCGCAGCTCCTTGCCGGTCAGTTCGAGGAAGACGTCTTCGAGGGTGTGGCGCTCGACCGAGATGCGGTCGGGCATGACGCCGTGCTGGGCGCACCAGGTGGTGACGGTGGCGAGCAGCTGGGGGTCGACGGCGCCGGTGATCCGGTACGTGCCGGGGAGCGGCTCGGCGGCCTCGGTGCCGTCCGGGAGCGCCTTGAGCAGGGAGCCCAGGTCGAGGCCGGGGCGGCCGGAGAAGCGGAGGGTGTTCTCGGCTCCTCCGCGGCAGAGCTGCTCGGGGCTGCCCTGGGCGGCGACCCGGCCCGCGTCGACGATGGCGACGTCGTCGGCGAGCTCCTCGGCCTCCTGCATGAAGTGGGTGGTGAGGACGGTGGTGACGCCGTCGGCGCGCAGCTCGCGGACGAGGTCCCAGGTGGCGCGGCGGGCCTGCGGGTCGAGGCCGGCGGTGGGCTCGTCGAGGAAGACGAGCTCGGGGCGGCCGACGACGGCCATGGCGAGGGCGAGCCGCTGCTGCTGGCCGCCGGAGAGCCGCCGGTAGGTCGTCCGGCCGCAGGAGCCGAGGCCGAGGCGCTCGATCAGGGCGTCGACGTCCAGCGGGTGGGCGTGCAGCTTCGCCATGTGGCGGAGCATCTCGTCGGCGCGGGCGCCGGAGTAGACGCCGCCGGACTGGAGCATCACGCCGACGCGGGGGCGCAGGGCGGCGGCGTCGGCGACCGGGTCGAGGCCGAGGACGCGGACGGTGCCGGCGTCCGGCTTCCGGTAGCCCTCGCAGGTCTCGATCGTGGTGGTCTTGCCGGCGCCGTTGGGGCCGAGGACGGCGGTGACGGTGCCGGTGCGCACGTCGAGGTCGAGGCCGTCGACGGCGGTCTTGGTGCCGTACCGCTTGACCAGGCCGCGGACGCGGACGGCGGTGTCGACGGACTCTTTTCGCATGCCGGGAAGTCTAGGAGAGGGGGCGGGGGCGCTTCGGGTCCGGGGCCCGGGCCGGGGGCGGAGGGAGCGCCTCCGCGCGGGTCGCCGGGACCGCTCCGGGGGCGAGGGAGTGCTGGTGGGAGGCGCGTACGGGCGCCCCGCGGGCCCGCGGGGGACGGCCGGGAGGGGGCTCCGATTCATCCCACGAATGATCGTTTCCGCAGGTCAGGTAAGCCTTACCTGAGTGATGCACGCCATCGTCACCACTTCCGGCGCGGCTTGTCACTGCCTGATTAATTACGCAACAATGGCGTTGTGAAAAACCTTGGCGCGGCTCCGTCGGAGGAACTCGCGACCCGAGAGCGGTCCACACGCAACCGGGTCGCGCGGTCCATCCTGGATCACGGGCCGTCCACCGTCGCCGACCTCGCGGAGCGGCTCGGCCTCACCCAGGCCGCCGTCCGCAGGCACCTCGACGCGCTCGTCGCCGAGCAGGTCGTCGAGGCCCGCGAGAAGCGCGTCTACGGCGCCCGCACCCGGGGCCGGCCCGCCAAGGTCTTCGCCCTCACCGACTGCGGCCGGGACGCCTTCGACCAGTCGTACGACTCCCTCGCCGTCGAGGCGCTCCGCTGGATCGAGCGCAACGCCGGAGGAGAGGCCGCCGTCGCCGCCTTCGCCCGCGACCGGATCGAGGCCCAGGCCGAGTCCTACCGGGAGGCCGTCGAGGCGGTCGAGCCCGAGCGGCGGGCCGAGGCGCTGGCCAAGGCCCTGACGGCGGACGGGTACGCTGCCACTGCGCGCAACGCGCCGGTCGGCGAGCAGCTCTGCCAGCACCACTGCCCGGTCGCCCACGTCGCCGAGCAGTACCCGCAGCTGTGCGAGGCGGAGACGGAGATCTTCTCCCGCCTCCTGGGAACGCACGTCCAGCGCCTGGCCACCATCGCCCACGGTGACGGCGTCTGCACCACGTTCATTCCGCACAGCGCCCCACAGACCGACGAATCAGCATCTGCAAGCACGGCCGGGAGGAACCCCGCATGACCACCGAGATCAGCCACCCCGAGCTCGAGGGCCTGGGTCGGTACGAGTACGGCTGGGCCGACTCGGACGCGGCCGGCGCCACTGCCAAGCGCGGTCTCAACGAGGACGTCGTCCGCGACATCTCCTCGAAGAAGAACGAGCCCGAGTGGATGCTGAAGCTGCGTCTCAAGGGTCTGCGCCTCTTCGACAAGAAGCCCATGCCGACCTGGGGCTCCGACCTCGGCGGCATCGACTTCGACAACATCAAGTACTTCGTGCGGTCCACCGAGAAGCAGGCCGAGTCCTGGGAGGACCTGCCGGAGGACATCAAGAACACGTACGACAAGCTCGGCATCCCGGAGGCGGAGAAGCAGCGCCTCGTCGCCGGTGTCGCGGCCCAGTACGAGTCCGAGGTCGTCTACCACCAGATCCGCGAGGACCTGGAGGAGCAGGGCGTCATCTTCGTCGACACCGACACCGCGCTGAAGGAGCACGAGGAGCTCTTCAAGGAGTACTTCGGCACCGTCATCCCGGTCGGCGACAACAAGTTCGCCTCGCTGAACACGGCCGTGTGGTCCGGCGGATCGTTCATCTACGTGCCGAAGGGCGTGCACGTCGAGATCCCGCTCCAGGCGTACTTCCGTATCAACACGGAGAACATGGGCCAGTTCGAGCGGACGCTGATCGTCGTCGACGAGGACGCCTACGTCCACTACGTCGAGGGCTGCACCGCCCCGATCTACTCCTCCGACTCGCTGCACTCCGCGGTCGTCGAGATCATCGTGAAGAAGGGCGGCCGCTGCCGCTACACGACCATCCAGAACTGGTCGAACAACGTCTACAACCTGGTGACCAAGCGCGCCGTCGCCTACGAGGGCGCCACCATGGAGTGGGTCGACGGCAACATCGGCTCCAAGGTCACCATGAAGTACCCGGCCGTCTACCTGATGGGCGAGCACGCCAAGGGCGAGACCCTCTCCATCGCCTTCGCGGGCGAGGGCCAGCACCAGGACGCCGGCGCCAAGATGGTCCACATGGCCCCGAACACCTCGTCGTCCATCGTCTCCAAGTCGGTGGCGCGCGGCGGCGGCCGCACCTCCTACCGCGGCCTCATCGAGATCGGCGAGGGCGCCCCCGGCGCCAAGTCCAACGTGCTCTGCGACGCCCTGCTCGTCGACACGATCTCCCGCTCCGACACGTACCCCTACGTGGACGTGCGCGAGGACGACGTGACCATGGGCCACGAGGCCACCGTCTCCAAGGTCTCCGAGGACCAGCTCTTCTACCTGATGCAGCGCGGTCTCACCGAGCAGGAGGCCATGGCGATGATCGTCCGCGGCTTCGTCGAGCCGATCGCCAAGGAGCTGCCGATGGAGTACGCGCTGGAGCTGAACCGGCTGATCGAGCTGCAGATGGAAGGCGCGGTCGGCTAGCAGCCACCGCCCCACCGCAGCGACCGACTCACACGTACGCAGGAAGAGAGCAAGACGACAGCCATGGCTGAGGCTCAGAACATCCCGGCGGGCTCCACCACCGCCGGCTCGATCGCGGTGGCCGCCGAGTCCACCGTCGCCACGCGCATGAGCGCCCCGCCGTCCTTCGACGTCGCGGACTTCCCCGTCCCGCACGGCCGCGAGGAGGAGTGGCGCTTCACCCCGCTGGCCCGCCTCCGCGGTCTGCACGACGGCACCGCCGTCGCCACCGGCGAGGGCGTCCGGGTCGAGATCGAGGCCCCCGAGGGCGTCACCGTGGAGACCGTCGGCCGCGACGACGAGCGCCTCCGCAAGGCCGGCACGCCCGTCGACCGCGTCGCCGCCCAGGCGTACTCCTCCTTCGAGAAGGCGTCGGTCGTCACCGTCGCCAAGGAGGCCGTCCTCGACGAGCCGATCCGCGTCGCCGTGCACGGCCAGGGCGGCGTCGCCTTCGGCCACCAGGTGATCGAGCTCGGCGCCTTCGCCGAGGCCGTCGTCGTCATCGACCACACCGGTGACGCGGTGCTCGCCGCCAACGTCGACTTCGTGCTCGGCGACGGCGCCAAGCTCACCGTCGTCTCCGTGCAGGACTGGGACAAGGACGCCGTCCACGTCGCGCAGCACAACGCGCTGCTCGGCCGGGACGCCTCCTTCAAGTCGGTCGTCGTCACCTTCGGCGGTGACGTCGTCCGCCTCCACCCGCGCGTCAGCTACGCCGCCCCCGGCGGCTCGGCCGAGCTCCTCGGCCTGTACTTCACCGACGCGGGCCAGCACCAGGAGCACCGCCTCCTGGTCGACCACAACACCCCGCACTGCACCTCGAACGTCGCCTACAAGGGCGCGCTCCAGGGCCAGGACGCGCACGCGGTGTGGATCGGTGACGTCCTCATCCAGGCCGCCGCCGAGGGCACCGACACCTACGAGCTCAACCGGAACCTCGTCCTCACCGACGGGGCCCGGGTCGACTCCGTGCCGAACCTGGAGATCGAGACCGGCGAGATCGCCGGCGCCGGCCACGCCTCCGCCACCGGCCGCTTCGACGACGAGCAGCTCTTCTACCTGATGGCCCGCGGCATCCCGGAGACCGAGGCCCGCCGCCTCGTCGTCCGCGGCTTCTTCGCCGAGCTGGTCCAGCAGATCGGCCTGCCGGACGTCGAGGAGCGCCTGATCGCCAAGGTCGAGGCCGAGCTGGAGGCCACCGTCTGATGGCCTTCGTCCGAGTCTGCGCACTGAGCGAGCTGGAGGCCGACACCCCGAAGCGGGTCGAGGTCGACGGCACGCCGGTGTCGGTCGTCCACACCGAGGGCGAGGTGTTCGCGATCAACGACATCTGCTCGCACGCGAACGTCTCCCTCTCGGAGGGGGAGGTCGAGGACTGCGCCATCGAGTGCTGGCTGCACGGTTCCAGCTTCGACCTCCGTACCGGCAAGCCGTCCGGCCTTCCCGCGACGCGCCCCGTCCCCGTGTACCCCGTAAAGATCGAAGGGGACGATGTGCTCGTCTCCGTCACCCAGGAGTCCTGAGTCACCCATGGCAACGCTCGAAATCCACGACCTGCACGTCTCCGTCGAGGCGGAGAACGGCCCCCGCGAGATCCTCAAGGGCGTCGACCTGACCATCAAGCAGGGTGAGACCCACGCGGTCATGGGCCCCAACGGCTCCGGCAAGTCGACCCTGGCGTACTCCCTGGCGGGCCACCCCAAGTACACGGTCACCGGCGGCACCGTCACCCTCGACGGCGAGGACGTCCTGGAGATGTCCGTCGACGAGCGCGCCCGCGCCGGCGTCTTCCTCGCCATGCAGTACCCGGTCGAGGTCCCCGGCGTCTCGGTCTCCAACTTCCTGCGCACCTCCGCCACCGCCATCCGCGGCGAGGCCCCCAAGCTGCGCACCTGGGTGAAGGAGGTCCGCGAGGCCATGGAGAAGCTCTCCATGGACCCGGCCTTCGCCGAGCGCAACGTGAACGAGGGCTTCTCCGGCGGCGAGAAGAAGCGCCACGAGATCCTCCAGCTGGAGCTGCTCAAGCCGAGGATCGCGATCCTCGACGAGACCGACTCCGGCCTCGACGTCGACGCCCTGCGCATCGTCTCCGAGGGCGTCAACCGCGTCCGCGAGACGGGCGAGGTCGGCACCCTGCTGATCACCCACTACACGCGCATCCTGCGCTACATCAAGCCCGACTTCGTGCACGTGTTCGCGAACGGCCGCATCGTCGAGTCCGGCGGCGCCGAGCTCGCCGACCAGCTGGAGAACGAGGGCTACGACAAGTACGTGAAGGGTGGCGCATCCGCGTGACTTCCGCCCATCAGGGGCTGACCGGCCTCCTCGACACCGAGGCGATCCGCAAGGACTTCCCGCTCCTGGATCGCACGGTCCACGACGGCAAGAAGATCGTGTACCTGGACTCCGCGGCGACCTCGCAGAAGCCGCGGCAGGTCCTCGACGCGCTCAACGCCTACTACGAGCGTCACAACGCCAACGTCCACCGCGGCGTCTACACGGTCGCCGAGGAGGCCACCGCGCTGTACGAGGGCGCCCGCGACAAGGTCGCCGCCTTCATCAACGCGCCGAGCCGCAACGAGGTGATCTTCACCAAGAACGCCTCCGAGTCGCTCAACCTCGTGGCCAACATGCTGGGCTGGGCCGACGAGCCCTACCGCGTGGACCACGAGACCGAGATCGCCATCACGGAGATGGAGCACCACTCCAACATCGTCCCGTGGCAGCTGCTCTCGCAGCGCACCGGCGCGAAGCTGAAGTGGTTCGGCCTCACCGACGACGGCCGCCTCGACCTGTCGAACATAGAAGAGGTCATCACGGAGAAGACGAAGATCGTCTCCTTCACGCTGGTCTCCAACCTGCTCGGCACCCAGAACCCGGTCGAGACCATCGTCCGGCGCGCCCAGGAGGTCGGTGCGCTCGTCTGCATCGACGCCTCGCAGGCGGCCCCGCACCAGGTCCTGGACGTCCAGGCGCTCCAGGCCGACTTCGTGGCCTTCACCGGCCACAAGATGTGCGGCCCGACCGGCATCGGCGTGCTGTGGGGACGGCAGGAGCTCCTGGAGGACCTCCCGCCCTTCCTCGGTGGCGGCGAGATGATCGAGACCGTCTCGATGCACTCCTCCACCTACGCGCCGGCCCCGCACAAGTTCGAGGCGGGTACGCCCCCGATCGCCCAGGCCGTCGGCCTCGGCGCGGCCGTGGACTACCTGTCGGCGATCGGCATGGAGAACATCGCGCGCCACGAGCACGCGATCACCGAGTACGCCGTCCGGCGCCTCCAGGAGGTCCCGGACCTGCGGATCATCGGCCCCACCACGGCCGAGGACCGCGGCGCGGCGATCTCCTTCACGCTCGGCGACATCCACCCGCACGACGTGGGCCAGGTGCTCGACGAAGAGGGCATCGCGGTCCGGGTCGGCCACCACTGCGCGCGGCCGGTCTGCCTGCGGTACGGAATTCCCGCGACCACGCGGGCGTCGTTCTATCTGTACTCCACGCCGGCCGAGGTCGACGCCCTCGTCGCGGGTCTGGAGCACGTACGGAACTTCTTCGGGTAGGGGTCGGTCGTGAAGCTGGATTCGATGTACCAGGACGTCATCCTGGACCACTACAAGCACCCGCACGGGCGGGGCTTGCGGGACGGCGACGCCGAGGTGCACCACGTCAACCCGACGTGCGGCGACGAGATCACGCTCCGCGTGAAGTACGACGGCGACCGGGTCGAGGACGTGTCGTACGAGGGCCAGGGCTGCTCCATCAGCCAGGCGTCGGCCTCCGTCCTCAACGAGCTGCTCGTCGGCAAGGAGCTGGCCGAGGCGCAGAAGATCCAGGAGACCTTCCTGGAGCTGATGCAGTCCAAGGGCCAGATCGAGCCGGACGACGCCATGGAGGAGGTGCTGGAGGACGCGGTCGCGTTCGCCGGCGTCTCCAAGTACCCGGCCCGTGTGAAGTGCGCGCTGCTCAGCTGGATGGCGTGGAAGGACGCGACCGCCCAGGCCCTGGGCGGAGACGACCAGAAGTCTGTGAGGAAGTCGGCATGACCGAGAACATCGAGGCCACGATGAAGCCGGCCTCCGAGGAAGAGGTCCGCGAGGCCCTGTACGACGTCGTCGACCCCGAGCTGGGCATCGACGTCGTCAACCTGGGCCTGATCTACGGGATCCACATCGACGACGCGAACATCGCGACGCTCGACATGACGCTGACCTCGGCGGCCTGTCCGCTGACCGACGTCATCGAGGACCAGGCCCGCGCGGCCACCGACGGCATCGTCAACGAGCTGCGGATCAACTGGGTCTGGATGCCCCCGTGGGGCCCGGACAAGATCACCGACGACGGCCGCGAGCAGCTGCGCGCGCTCGGCTTCAACGTCTGAGCGGTGAGTACGTGAGAAGAGGCCCCCGGCATCGCCGGGGGCCTCTTCTCCGTCTCCGCCCGGGTCAGGAGCGCGGCACGGACGCCGTCTCGGCCAGGACCGGGCCGAGGTTCTCCTTGCGGATGCGCTGGTCGACGTAGAGCAGGCCGGAGACCAGGGGCTGGAGCGGGGCGAGGAACGCGTGGGTGAGGAGCTGGACGAGGCCGAGGGTGACGGCCAGGGCGCCGGCGGCGGCGAACAGCGTGCCGGGCGTGAGGGTGAGGTCCATCCCGGCCTGGACGGAGAACATCGACAACTGGCTCACCGCGGAGACGCCCGTCTGCACCACGAACGAGACCGCGCCGACGATCAGCAGCATCACCAGGGTGCACCCGAAGATCCGCCACCAGGAGCCGCGGACCAGCTCGGCCGAGCGGCGCATCGCGGCCACCGGCCCGGCGGACTCGATCACCGCGGCCGCCGGGGCGAGGCTGTACCTCACCCAGATCCAGAGGGCGAACGGCAGGGTCCCGAGGCTCAGGAGGAGCGCGAGGAGGCCGGTGAGCGCGAGCCCGACGCCCTCGTCGTGCCCCCCGTGGGCGGAGACGTTCACGATCATCGCGGCGAGCATCAGGCAGAGGCCGACCAGGGAGAGCGCCACCGGGACGAGGGCGGCCAGCGCCGGCGGGACGAGGGAGCCGAGCACCGGGCCGAGCCGCGACCAGGCCCGGCGCCACACGGTCCCGAAGCCGGCCCGGCGGCCGAGCACCGTCTCCTGGACCACGGTCGCGACGGCCGCGTTCAGCAGGGCGGTGGCGACCAGCAGCGCCACCGCGCAGACCAGCCAGACGGTGCCGAGGACGGCGAGGAGCGGCGCGAGGTCCCGGAGGCCGGGGTCCCCAGGGGTGGGGGTGTCCGCCCAGCGCCGGTAGTGGTCGGCGAGGCCGGCCCAGGCGGCGAGGCCCACGCCGGCGATCAGCGCGGCGGCCACCGCGTAGGTGGTGAGGGCCATGCCGAGGAGCACCGCCCAGTGCCGACGGTACGCGGCGAAGGCGCCCGCCAGCACGTCTCCCAGGTCGAGCGGGGCCAGGGGTATCACGCCGGGCTTCGGCGAAGGCGGCGCGGGCGCGTAGCCGTACCCGTACGGCCCGGGGGCGTCAGTCATGCGCCATACCGTAGCCGTCACCGTTGTGTACGCCCGTACGCAACGATGTGTACCTTCGTACACATGGGATACGGACTGCTCGCCGGGGCCATAGCGGCCGAGATCATCGCCACCACCTCCATGAAGTACAGCGAGGGCTTCACCCGGCTCTGGCCCTCGATCGTCACCGGCGCCGGCTACGTCATCGCCTTCGCGCTGCTCGCGCAGGCCCTCAAGACCCTCCAGGTCGGCACCGCCTACGCGATCTGGTCCGGCGTCGGCACGGCCGCCGTCGCCGGCATCGGGATCCTCTTCCTCGGGGAGGCCCTGAGCCTCGCCAAGATCGCCGGGATCGTCCTCATCGTCGCCGGGGTCGCCGTGCTCAACCTGGGCGGGGCGCACTGATGGCGCGGGCCCGCCGCCACGACCCCGAGCGGCGGGAGCGGATCGTGGACGCGGCCCTGCGGGTGGTGCGGCGGGACGGGATCGGCAGACTGACCCACCGGACGGTCGCCGCCGAGGCCGACGTCCCGCTCGGTTCCACCACCTACCACTTCGGCTCCCTCGACGAACTCCTCGTCGCCGCCCTGCGGAAGGTCAACGCGGGCTTCGCCGGCGAACTGCGCGGCGCGACCCTGCGCGAGGGGGAGGCGCTCCCCGCCGGACTCGCCCGGCTGCTCGGCGCGTGGCTCGGGGCCGAACGGAGCCAGGTGGAGCTGGAGTACGAGCTCTACCTCGCCGCCCTGCGCCGCCCCGCGCTCCGGCCCGTCGCCGCCGAATGGGCCGAGGAGGTCGTCACCGTCCTCGCCCCGCACACCGGACGGACCACCGCCCGCGCCCTCGTCGCCCTCATGGACGGCATCGGCCTCCAGACCCTGCTCACCGGCGCGCCGTACGACGAGGCGTACACGCGCGAGATGGTCGCCCGGATCCTGAACGAAGGCCCGAACGACCGGCCCGCGGACTCGTCGGAAGCTCCGGTCGGCCCGACCGGCACCTGAGACCGGTTGGCCCGCGCAGGGGCCCGCCCGTTAGGTTTTCCGTCATGACCACCACTGCTCCTCGCACCACCGGCGCCGTCGCCGCCGGCCTCGCCACCATCGCCGGTGACGGCACCGTCCTCGACACCTGGTTCCCCGCCCCCGAGCTCACCGAAGAGCCCGGCCCGGCCGGCACCACGCGGCTCTCCCCGGACGAGGCGGTGAACGCCCTCGGCGAGGGCGCCGCCAAGGCCCTCGGCGTGGACGCCCGCCGCGGCGTCGAGGTGGTCGCCGTCCGCACCGTCATCGCCTCCCTCGGCGAGAAGCCGCTCGACGCGCACGACGCCTACCTCCGCCTCCACCTGCTGAGCCACCGCCTGGTGAAGCCGCACGGCCAGAGCCTGGACGGCGTCTTCGGCCTGCTCGCCAACGTCGCCTGGACCTCGCTCGGTCCGGTCGCCGTCGACGACATCGAGAAGGTGCGGCTCAACGCCCGCGCCGAGGGCCTGCACCTCCAGGTCACCTCGATCGACAAGTTCCCCCGCATGACCGACTACGTCGTGCCCGCCGGCGTCCGCATCGCCGACGCCGACCGCGTCCGCCTCGGCGCCCACCTCGCCGCCGGCACCACCGTCATGCACGAGGGCTTCGTCAACTTCAACGCCGGCACCCTCGGCACCTCCATGGTCGAGGGCCGTATCTCCGCCGGCGTCGTCGTCGGCGACGGCTCCGACATCGGCGGCGGCGCCTCCACCATGGGCACCCTCTCCGGCGGCGGCAACGTCGTCATCTCCATCGGCGAGCGCTGCCTCGTCGGCGCCGAGGCGGGCGTCGGCATCGCCCTGGGCGACGAGTGCGTCGTCGAGGCCGGCCTGTACGTCACCGCCGGCACCCGGGTCACCATGCCCGACGGCCAGGTCGTCAAGGCCCGTGACCTCTCCGGCGCCTCGAACATCCTCTTCCGCCGCAACTCGGTCACCGGCGCCGTCGAGGCCCGCCCGAACAACGCGGTCTGGGGCGGCCTCAACGACATCCTGCACAGCCACAACTGACGGCCCGGCCGCCCTCCCGGACCCGCTCAGACGGCCGGGAGGGCGGTCAGCCGCTCCCCGTGGAGCGCCATCAGACGCGTGCCCGCCGCTGCGACGTACCACTGGTCGAGCGCCTTGCTGCCGTCGTTGTACCGCCAGCGCAGCTTCCCGTTCCGCGCGTCGAAGGCGAGGATCCCGCCCTTGTCGTCCAGCTCGGTGGCCGCGTAGAGCGTGCCGCCCACCTTGGCGAACTGCCCGGGGTACGCGACGTCCAGGAGCGCCTCGGTGCGCCAGCTCTCCTTGCCGGTCGACGGATCGACCGCCCGCACCACATGGCCCGAGTCGGCGGCGTACAGCACCCCGTCGAGCACGCCGATGCCGTGGAAGCGGGTGAACTCCTCCGACGCCAGCGACCACTTCTCCGCCCCGTCGGCCAGCGCGAAGGCGCGCAGCCGCCCGGCGTCGGCGACGATCACCAGACCGTCGTGGACCGCGAGCCGGCCGCTGTTGGAGCGCCCGATCTTCTTCGTCCAGAGCTGCCGGCCGGTGTCGGTGGACCGGACCGTCACGTTCTCCTTGTAGTCCGTGTAGACGAGATACCGGCCGACGGCGTCGGCGGCGATCCCGTACTCCTGCGTCCCCGCGTCGCGCAGCTCCTGCCAGGCCACCTTGCCCGTCGAGGTGTCGATCGCCGCGACGACGTTCCGCTCGACCCGGAAGTCCTTCTCCAGGATGCCCGCGAGGACGTACACCCGGTGCTCGTCGGCGGCGATCGGCCGCGGCTGCGAGAACCGCCTGCCGAGCCGGCTGCGCCAGGTCTCCCGGCCGGTCGCCGGGTCGAGGCCGACGACGTCCCCGTCGTACTGGGCGCTCGCCAGGTAGAGCGTGCCGCCGCGCACCAGCATCCGCGCGCCCGGGACGGCGACCTCCTCGCGCCGCCAGCGCTCCGCGCCGGTGGCGGCGTCCCGTCCGACCAGCGGGTCGTTCGAGACGAGGACCACGTCTCCGGCGACGGCGAGCGCGTCCATGCCGAGGGTGCCCTTGGCGGTCCGCTGCTGCCACAGGGGTTCCGGGGCGGTGCCGGGCGGCGGGGCGGTGAAGGAGTCCCCGCCGGCGGCGGGCGTCCCGGACGGGGTCCCCTCCGGGGCGGAGGGGGCGGCCACGCCCGGCTCCTCCGCCGGGCCGCAGCCCCAGGCGCCCGCCCCCAGCGCCGCGAGGCCGATCCCCGTGCCCGCCCGCCGCAGCATGGTCCTGCGGGAGACTCCGCGTCCCTCGTGCCGTCTCATCCGTCCGCCCCCGACTCTCGTGTGGTTCGTGTCCTTGTTCGACGGCGGGGAGCCTAGCGACCCGGCCGGGCCGCACCCGGGTCCGGGACGCAACGGGGACAGGACCGTGAACCTCGTGACAGCACGGCAACCCTTCCGGTCACGGAGCGTTGTCACTGGGGAGCGCAGTGCTCCACCGAGAGACGAGGCGAGGAGCCGACATGAGGACGAAGCCCATGGTCGCCGCGGTGCTCACCGCGGCGGCGGTGCTGCTGCCGGCGGGGGCAGCCCGGGCCGACGAGACGCACACGCACAACGGGCCCACCGTGACCAACGGTCCCAGTCTCACCCTGCACACCGGCCAGATCGACGACCCGCTGGAGGACGTCCTGGAGCACGCGGCGATCCTCGGGCGGACCTACACCACCGACTCCGCCTGAACCAGCTCCTCCAGGAGGGCCCGCAGCCCGTCGGCCGTCTCCCGGCCGGCGGGCAGCAGCGGTTCCCGGAGCGGGCCGCCGAGGAGCGCCTTCGCGGTGACCGTGCCCGGCAGGCCCGCGGCCATCATCCGCTCGACGAGGGGGAGCGTGCGGGCGTGCAGCCGGGCGGCGAGGGCGGTGTCGCCGGCGTCGTACGCGTCGAGGACGGCGGCCAGCTGACGCGGCGCCACGTTCGCGACCGTGCTCACGTAGCCGGCGCCGCCGACGGCGTACAGCGGGAGGTTCAGCTCCTCGCTGCCGGAGTAGTAGGCGAGGGGCGTCTCGGCGATCAGCCGGGCCGCGGTGAGGAGGTCGTACGAGCAGTCCTTCACGGCCGTGATCCGCGGGTGCGCGGCGAGCCGGCGCATGGTGTCGGGCTCGACGCGGGTGCCGGTGCGGCCCGGGATGTCGTAGACCATCACGGGGAGCCCGCTGCCGTCCGCGACCCTCAGGAAGTGGGCGGCGACCGCGTCCTGCGGCGGACGGCTGTAGTACGGGGTCACGACGAGCACGCCGTCGGCGCCGGCCGCCTCCGCCTGGCGGGCCAGCTCCACCGTGTGCCGGGTGTCGGCCGTGCCCACGCCCGCGACCAGCGCGGGGGCCGGGCCGACCGCCTCCCGGACCGCCCGGACCAGGGCCGCCTTCTCGGCGTCGGTGGTGGTCGGCGACTCCCCGGTGGTGCCGTTGAGGACCAGGCCGTCGCAGCCCTCCCCGACCAGCCGGGCGGCCAGCTTCCCGGCCGCGTCGAGGTCGAGGGCGCCGGTGCCGGTGAAGGGGGTGACCATCGCGCAGAGGGCGCGGCCGAAGGGGCGGGGCGTTCCTGGAGTGCTCATGGAAGCAGTCTGGGCGGACGCCATCGTTCAGGTCCACTTAGATCTGCTTGGGCGGAACGTTCAGTTCGGGTGAACGGAATCAGGGGTGGAGGGCGAGCTTGAACCCCTCGTGGCTGCGGGCGTACCCCAGCGAGGCGTAGAAGCGGTGGGCGTCGGCGCGCTCCTTGTTGCTGGTCAGCTGGACGAGGGCGCAGCCGCGCGCCCGGGCCCGCTCCGCCGCCAGTTCCATCAGCCGGCGGCCCAGGCCCGCGCCCCGCCGGTCGGCCCTGATCCGGACCGCCTCGATCAGCGCCCGCTCGGCGCCGCCCTTGCCGAGCCCCGGGACGTAGGTGGCCTGGAGGCAGCCGAGGAGCACGCCGTCCGCGCCGGCCAGCACCAGCATCTCGTTGCGCGGGTCGGCCTCGATGGCGGCGAAGGCCCGCTCGTACGCCTCGGTGACGAGGACGGTCGCCGGGTCCACGACCCGCTCCTCGTCGGCCAGGAGGGCGAGGACGGCGGGGAGTTCGGCGCGGGTGGCGGGGCGGAGGATCACGACGGCCAGTCTTTCACGGCGAACCCCCTTGACCTCGACCAAGGTCGAGGGTGGAGGGTCGAACCGTCCGCACCGAGCAGGAGGAGACACCCCATGAACGCCGTCGCACGCCCCGATGCCCGTCCCGACCTCCACCGCCCCGGAGTCGGCGCCGTCCTCGTCAGCACCTGGCGGGTCGGCACCCCCGAGCGCCAGCGCGCCGCCGTCGAGGCGATCCGTAAGGCATGGGAGAGCCGGGACTGGCCGGACCTCGGCCTGCTCGGGTACAGCGTCCTCGCGGGGACCGACGGGGAGACGCTGCTGCACTACTCGCAGTGGACCGATCAGCGGGCCTACGACGACTTCGTCCGCACCTACCGCGACGACCGGAACGCCGAGATCGACGCCGCCGTGCCCGGAATCGAGCGGGTGGAGCTCCGCCGCTACGGGCCGATCCACCGCTCCACCGTCCACGCCGGCACGGGCGCGGGGGAGCTGCCCGGGATCGTCGTGGTCGTGGAGGCCGACTTCGACGGGGCCGGGCACCAGGAGGAGTGGGTGGAAAGCGTGTTCGCCGCGCTCGGCGAGGACGCGGTGACGCGGCCCGCGTCCGGCGGGATCAGCGGCCGCTTCCATCTGTCCGTCGACGGCGTCCGGGTCCTGAACTACGCCGAGTGGGAGAGCGAGCGCGCCCACGAGAGGTGGCTGGCGGACGACGCCCCGCCGAGCGGGGCGTGGGCGCGGGTCCACCACCACCCGGCGCTCGTGGGCAGCCGGGTGCGCAGGTACGCGCCCGCGCTCAGCCTGAGCGCGGGCGCGTAGCGGCGGGATCCGGGTTACGGGCGGAAGCGCAGGACCTGCGGGTCGTGGTCGCTGTCCTGGTCCGCGAACTCGGCGTTGATGTGCACGCTGTCGTACTCGAAGTGGTGCACACCGGGGCTGGTCAGGATCTGGTCGAGGACCTGGCTGTTGCCCTGGTAGACGTACGAGTACCGCTCGGAGCGCGGCAGCGACTTCACGGCCGGGTAGAGCACGTCGCCGTCGGTCAGCGCCTCGGTGGTGTCCGAGAACTCGAAGTCGTTGATGTCGCCGACGACGAGGACGTCCGCCTGCTTGTCGAGCGCGGTGATCTCCTTGACGAAGGCGTTGACGGCCTGCGCCTGGAGGTGGCGCTTCACCTCGGAGGAACGGTTCGGCGGCTGGTGGTGGGAGACGATCGACTCGTCGCCGCCCTTCGAGCCGAAGTGGTTGGCGATGACGAAGACCGTGCGGCCGCGGAAGACGAACTCGCCCGCGAGCGGCTTGCGGCTGGCCTCCCAGGCGGCGTTCGCCGGGTCGATCCGGCCGGGGGAGAGGGTCAGGGCGGCGCGGCCCTTCGAACCCGTGACGCCGGTCGCGGTGGTCGCGTCGCCGCCCGCGCGGTCCACGAAGGAGACGCGCTCGGGGTTGAAGAGGAAGACCTGACGGATGTTGCCGCCGGGCTCGCCGCCGTCCTTGTTGTTCTCGGGGTCGATCGAGCGCCACTCGTACGCCGGGCCGCCGGCGGCCACGATCGCGTCCGTGAACTTCTTCACCGTCTGCGCGGCCGAGACCGTGCCGTCGTTCTTGGCGCCGTTGTCGTCCTGGATCTCCTCCAGGGCCAGGACGTCCGGCGCGGCCAGGTTCTCGACGACCGCCTTCGCGAGCGCGTCGAACTTCTCCTGCGGGTCGGTCGGGTCGAGGTTCTCCACGTTGTACGTGGCCACGGCCAGCTCGTTCTTGTGCTGCTTCTCGGTGACCTCGCGCTCCAGGCCGCCGTCCTCGACGGTGCCGAGGGTGCGGGCGGTCAGGGTGTAGCCGCCGAACTGGTTGAAGTCGAGCGGCCCCTCGGTCGAACCGGTCAGCCAGTCGCCCACGTTCGCCTTCGGGAAGGGCTGCTGGGCGAGCGGGATCAGCGACTGGATCTGGAGCCGGCCGGTGTTCTGGGACTCGTACGAGCCGTAGACCGTGCCGCCCCGCCGGTTGCGGTTCTCCCACGGCTTCACCGTGACCCACAGCTCGGAGTACGGGTCGGTGGCGCCGACCACCCGGGAGGAGGAGACGCGGACGTTGGTGCCCTCCAGCGACTCGTAGTAGTCCAGGGCGTAGGTGTCCGGGTCCAAGGTCAGGCCGTTGACGGAGCCGCCGTTCGCCGGGTCGCCCGCGGGGGCGTACGCGTCCGGCACCGACCAGGGGGCGATGGTGACCGGGGCGGGCAGCGCGTTGCCCTTCGAGACCACGGTGACCTTGGGACGGGACAGCTGCGTCAGCGACTGGTTGCCGGAGTTCAGGCCGCCGGGGACGTACTCGGTGACCGTGCCGTCGACGCTGACCGCGTCGCCGACCGCGACCGTCGGGTTGGAGCTCGTGAAGACGAACAGGCCCTCGCTGGTGGCCGGGTTCCCGTCGCCCTGCGGGTCCTGCATCCAGAAGCCGCGCGAGGAGCCGTAGCCGCGGACACCGGTGACGACGCCCGTCACGCCGGTGACCTGCTTGCCCGCCAGCGGCGAGACCCGGGTCGTGCCCTGGACGTCGTGGATGCGGACCGCGGCGGTGTCCTCGGCCGCGGCGCTCTGCGAGCCGGCGAGCAGTCCGGCCGCGAGCGCGGCCGCGACCACCGCGGAGACGGCGGCGGTTCTCGGTATGGAGGAAGACATCAGGAGGCTCCGAGGGTGCTTGGAGGAACGGCAGAGAGATCTACGCGCGTCAATCTCTTGCGAGAGCGCCCCACTTGTCAAGGGTCGACGGGTGTACGAAGGCTGACGGATCCGTGAACCGCCGGACGGCCCCCCGGATGCGTCTACGCTGAGGACGCCGGTCCCGCCCGGCCGCCGCCGGCCGACCCCGGCCGGCCCGCGATCCACCCCACGATCCACACCGATCCACGCACGCGTCGAGGAGATCCCCCACATGGCTGCGGAGCACCCCACCCTTCCCCCCGTTCGGCTGCCCTCGGACGCGGAGCTGGCTCGGGAAGCCCTGGCCGCGCCCCTCCTCGCCCACGCCGTGCGCCTCGCCCGCTGGGCCGGACCCGACACCCGGGTCGGCGCGGGCGGCGAACTCGTCGACGAGCAGCTGCCGGACGCCGCCGGCGCCCTCGGCCTCGGCGACGACGAGGACGCCGAGTACTGGGCGGGCGACGCCTGGCGGCTCGCCGTCGACACCGGCCTCGTCGACGTCGAGGACGGCGCCGACGACGACACCCCCGGCACCGCCGCCCCCGGCGAGAACCTCGCCGTCGTCACCGGCGGCGCGCCCCGGGACGTGCTCGGCATCTGGCTCGACGCCTTCGAGGCCGTCTTCGCCGACGCCGTCGCCCCCGTCCTCGACGACCTGGAGCCGCTGCTCGACGAGGACGGCGGCCTCGACCTCGACAGCCTCGACTGGGACCCCGAGGCGGAGGCCGACTTCCTGGAGGGCGTCCTCGGCAACCTCTACCTGCTCACCGTCAGCGAGGGCGGCCCCGGCGAAGGCCCCGTCCCGCTGCCCGCGCTCGCCGCCTCCATGGTCGTCCCCGACGACATGGGCGAACCCACCGACGACGTCCTGGAGCAGGTCTCCGACGCGATGATGCGGCTCGACGAGCAGTTCCGGCTCCTGGAGCCCATCGGCCTCGTCGAGTACCACCCCGTCGACGAGGCCCTGATGGCCGAGGAGGGCGAGGAGCCCGCCCCGCCCGTCGACGACGAGGACGTCTCCCGCTACGGCATGGTCCGGCTCACCCCGCTCGGCCTCTACGGCGTCCGCACCCGCATGCTGGAGGCCGGCGTCGACGCCCCCGCCGTCGGAGACCTCGCGGAGAAGGACGCCGACACCCTCCTCGCCGGCCTCGCCGGCTATCCCGAGTCCGCCGCCCGCGCCGAGACCGAGGCATGGCTCGCCGGCCGCGAGCCGGTGCCCGCCGCCGCCGAACTCCTCGCCGCCGCCCGCGGCTCCGACCCCGAGTCCCCGCTCCGCCGCCTCCACTGCCAGCAGGCCCTCGCCCTCGTCGGCGCCGAGGCCGAGCCGATGGTCCGCGCCGTCCTCGACGACCCCGAGCTCGGCGGCCTCGCCCGCGTCTGGCTCGCCGAGCGCGGCGCCTCGGACGTGCCCCCGCCGCCGGAGTCCCTGATCTTCTGGCTCGCCGTGGACACCATCGCCGCCCAGCTCGACGCCGCCGGCGACCTCACCGAGCTCCAGGAGCTGATCGAGGGCCTGACCAGCCGTCACACCGGCTTCCTGGAGACCGCCTGGCGGGTCGAGCACCCCGCCACCGCCGACGTCCTCGACGCCATGGGCCGGCTCCACCCGGACAAGACGGCCGCCAAGGAGGCCCGCAAGGCCGCCTTCAAGGCCCGCTCCCGCGCCGGCTCCGCCTGACCCCTCCTCCGGCACGCCCGCGGAGTGCTTTCCCCGGCCCGGGGAAAGCGCTCCGCGGCCGTTCCCGTGGCGTTCAGCCGCCGTTCCCGCGGGCGCGCGAGGGTGTGCGCGACATCAGGCCCTCAGCCAGGGGAGAGACCGCACACCATGGCGCTCAACCGCAGAGAGTTCACCCAGAAGTCCGCCGTCGCCGGCTTCGCCCTCACCGGCGCCGTCGGAGTGCTCGCCACCGCCCCCGAGGCCCTCGCGAGCGACGAGCGCGCCCACGGCGGCCCCGGCCGCGACGACGACCACGGCCACGACCACGGCGGCCACGGGCACGGCCACGACCGCCTCGGCTACGGCCCGCTCGTCGCCGACCCCGACGGCGTCCTCGCCCTGCCCGAGGGCTTCTCCTACCGCGTCATCACCCGCACCGGCGTCACCCGCCTGGAGAGCGGCGAGTTCACCCCCTCCCACCACGACGGCGCCGCCACCTTCGCCGGCCCGCGCGGTACCACGTACGTCGTGTACAACCACGAGCTCAAGGGCCCCCGCTCCTCATGGGAGCACCCGGTCCCGCTCACCGAGGGCCTCGTCTACGACCCGGCCGCGGCCGGCGGCTGCACCGTCGTCGAGGTGCGGCGCGACGGCACCGTCGCGGAGTGGGTCGGCATCGCCGGCACCTCGACCAACTGCGCCGGCGGCCGCACCGCCTGGGGCACGTGGCTGACCTGCGAGGAGAACTCCGACCTCGCCGGCAAGAACGGCATGACCAAGGACCACGGGTACGTCTTCGAGGTGGACCCCCGCGACCACCGCGCCAACCTCGCCCCCAAGCCCCTCAAGTTCTTCGGCCGCTACGACCACGAGGCCGTCGTCGTCGACCCCAGACGGGGGCACGCCTACCTCACCGAGGACGCCTCCAACCCCAACGGCCTCCTCTTCCGCTGGGTCCCGCCGCGGGGCTTCGAGCACGGCCGCGGCCGCTACCGCCCGCTCGCCGACGACGCCGGCGTCCTCCAGGCCGCCCGGTGCATCGACTCCGCCGGCCGGTTCGTCGACGACCTCTCCCGCGCCACCCGCATCGGCACCGTCTACGGCGTCGACTGGGCGGACGTCCCCGACCGCGACGCCCGCACCACGCCCGTGCGCAAGCAGTTCACCGACGGCCAGGTCACCCGCGCCCGGAAGCTGGAGGGCATGTGGTGGGCCGACGGCGGCGCCTACGTCGTCTCCTCGTACGCCCGCCAGGAGAGCCCCGGCGCGGCCCACGACGGCCAGGTCTGGTTCTACGACCCCAAGCGCCGCACCCTCACCCTGAAGGTGCTGCTCGGCGTCAACGCGGCGCCGGAGCAGGACGGCGCCTACGACGGCCCGGACAACATCACCGTCTCCCCGTACGGCGGACTCGTCCTCGCCGAGGACGGCGAGGGCGTCTCGCACCTCTTCGGCGCCACCGACTCGGGCCGCACCTACCCGATCGCGCGCAACGACCTCAACGACAGCGAGTTCACCGGCGTCGTCTTCTCGCCCGACGGCGACACCCTGTACGCCAGCATCCAGACCCCGGGCATCATGGTCGCCATCACCGGCCCCTGGCGCCGCCAGCCCCGCCGCTGACGCCCCGCCGGCCCCCGGCGCCGCGAGTCCGGGGGGACCTGTGAGGATTCACGTCGGGTTCCCGACGGGTTCCCGCCAGGTTCCAAGATCCTCTGTCGGCTCCATGGACTGACATCTAACCTGTCAGTCCATGGACGACGTTCTGATGCCGGTGGGCCGGACCCTGTTGCGCGACCGGGCCTACGAGTCGCTGCGCGAGGCGATCGTGCGCGGCGACCTGGCCCCCGGCGCCCTCCTCAAGGACGCCGACCTCGCCGACCGGCTCGGACTCTCCCGCGCGCCCGTCCGCGACGCCCTCGCCCGGCTCACCGTCGAGGGCCTCGTCGAGACCAAGCCGCAGAGCTACACCCGGGTCACCCGGCCGGTCAGCCGGATCGTCAGGGACGCCGCCTCCGTCGTCCGGGTGATGCACGAACTCGCGGTCCGCACCGCCGTGCCGCTGCTCGGCCCCGGGGCGATCCGCGCCATGCGCGAGGCCAACGAGCGCTTCGCCGCCGCCGTCCGCTCCTCCGACGTCGAGGCCGCCCTCGACGCCGACGACGAACTGCACCAGGTACTCGTCGGCGCCAGCGGCAACCACGCGGCCGCCGCCACCATCGACCGCTACACCCCGCTGATCCGCCGGATCGAGCGCCGGCTCTTCGGCGACGCCGGCAGCTGCGCCTCCGCCGAGCTCCACGCCCGCCTCATCGACGCCTGCGCCGCCGGGGACGCGGACGAGGCAGTCCGGATCACCAGCGAGATCTGGGCCGCGCTGGAGCAGCTGGCCGACGACGCCACCGAGGTCGCCGAGGTCACGGGCATCCCCGCGCCCTCGCGGCCGTAGGCCGTTCCTTCCGGCGAGCCCGGCAGGATCCGAAGGAGACGGCCCAGCCCCGTCGGGCCGTTCCCGCCGGTCCGGCCCCCGCCCCCCGTACGCCACCCCAGGGAGAGCCGCCCGTGCCGATCACCGACTTCGCCCGTTACCCGCTCCTCTTCGGACCCTCCCCGGTCCACCCCCTCGAACGGCTCGGACACCACCTCGGCGGCGCGACCCTCTGGGCCAAGCGCGAGGACTGCAACTCCGGTGTCGCCTACGGCGGGAACAAGACCCGCAAGCTGGAGTACCTGGTCGCGGACGCCCTCGCGCAGGGCTGCGACACCCTCGTCTCCATCGGCGGGGTGCAGTCCAACCACACCCGCCAGGTCGCCGCCGTCGCCGCCCGCGCCGGGCTGCGGTGCGTGCTGGTCCAGGAGAGCTGGGTCGAGTGGCCCGACTCCGTCTACGACAAGGTCGGCAACATCCTCGTCAGCCGGCTCGCCGGAGCCGACGTGCGGCTGGTGCGGGCCGGCTTCGGGATCGGCTTCAAGGAGAGCTGGGAGCAGGCGCTGCGGGAGGTCGAGGAGCGCGGCGGGAAGCCGTACGCGATCCCGGCCGGCGCCTCCGACCATCCGCTCGGCGGGCTGGGCTTCGCGAACTGGGCCTACGAGGTGGCCGAACAGGAGCGGGAGCTCGGCGTCTTCTTCGACACGGTGGTGGTCTGCTCGGTGACCGGCTCCACCCAGGCCGGCATGGTCGCCGGCTTCGCCGCCCTCGCGGAGGAGGGCGAGCGTCCGCGCCGGATCATCGGCGTCGACGCCTCCGCGAAGCCCGCCGAGACCCATGAACAGATCACCCGGATCGCCCGGAACACCGCCGCCCTCATCGGTGTCGAGCGCGAACTCGGCGCCGCCGACGTGGAGCTGGACGAGCGCTATCACGCCGGTGTGTACGGCGTCCCCGACGAGGCCACCCTCGACGCGATGCGGCTCGCCGCCCGCACCGAGGGCATGATCACCGACCCCGTCTACGAGGGGAAGTCGATGGCCGGGCTGATCGACCTGGTGGACCGGGGCGAGATCGGCCACGACGCGACCGTCCTCTACGCCCACCTCGGCGGCCAGCCCGCCCTCAACGCCTACAGCGCGCTGTTCTCCTAGGACCCGCCCGGAGGGCCCTCTCCTCCTCCCCCTCCGGGCCGGCCCGGAGGGGGAGGGGACCCGGGCGCGGGGTCCGGGTGCTCAGAGTGCCTGGGCGGCCGGCTTCACCATGCCCCGGACCGTCCGGGACTTCACGAACTCGCCCATCGCCGTCATCTCCCACTCGCCGGTGAACTGCTTGATGAGCTTGGCCATCATCACGCCGGTCTGCGGCTCGGCGGAGGTCAGGTCGAAGCGGACCAGCTCCTCGCCGGTCGCCGCGTCCATCAGCCGGCAGTACGCCTTGGCGACCTCGGTGAACTTCTGCCCGGAGAACGAGTTCACCGTGAAGACCAGGCCGGTCGCGTTGGCCGGCAGCCGGCCGAGGTCGACGGTGATGACCTCGTCGTCGCCCGCGCCCTCGCCCGTCAGGTTGTCGCCGGAGTGCCGGACGGCCCCGCCCAGGATGGTCAGCTTGCCGAAGTAGCAGCTGTCCAGGTGGTTGCGCTGGGGGCCGTACGCGATGACCGAGGCGTCCAGGTCGATGTCCTTGCCCCGGTACGCGGGCTCCCAGCCGAGGCCCATCTTCACCTGGGAGAGCAGCGGGCGGCCGCCCTTGACCAGCGACACCGTCTGGTTCTTCTGGAGGCTGACCCGGCCCTTGTCGAGGTTGATCTTGCCGGTGGGGGCCGGGGCGGCCGGGGCCGCGGCGGCGAGCCGCGGGTCCACCGGGGGAGCCGGCGGCATCGGCGGGGGAGTGAAGGACGGCAGGGTCTGCGCGGAGTGCACCGGCGGAGGCGTGTGGCCCGGCGGCGGGGTGTGCGCCGGGGGAGGGGTGTGCGCCGCCGGGGCGGCGGGCGCCGGGGCCGCGGGGGCGGCGGGCTCCTCGTCCACCGAGACACCGAAGTCGGTCGCGATGCCGGCCAGGCCGTTCGCGTACCCCTGGCCGACGGCGCGCACCTTCCAGGCGCCGTTGCGCTGGTAGATCTCGACGACCACCAGGGCCGTCTCGGTGGCCAGCTGGGGCGGGGTGAAGGTGGCGACGACCGCGCCGCTGTCGGCGTCACGGACGGTCGCGGTGGGCTCGATGCCCTGGAAGGTCTGGCCGGCGGCGTCCGGACTGGCCGTGACCACGATCCTCTCGATGCCGGCGGGCAGGGCACCGGTGTCCACCAGGATCGCGTCCGGCGCGGTGCCGCCGCCGGAGCGGTAGGTGACACCGGGGCCGGCGGGCTGGTTGTAGAAGATGAAGTCGTCGTCCGAGCGCACCTTGCCGTTGGCGCCGAGCAGCAGGCCCGAGACGTCGAGCCGCACGGGGGCGGCGACGTCCACCGCCACACGGGGGCCGGTGAGCGGGAGATTCGAGCCGGGGGTCATTGCGGTCATGCCAGGCTCAACGATCCGGGTCCCTTTGCCGTTCCCTTACCCACGACGGGTTCCGCCACCTTGGTTACGGGGATGGTTCCGTGCCTGGCGCTCGTTGCCGAAACGGTACGCCCCGGTCCAGCGGGCCATCGTCAGCTGGGCGTCGCCGGTCTCCACCTCGGCCCGGAACTTCGCCGCCCGGTCACCGCGCAGCACCCCGGCGGGCCGCCCGTGGTGGGTGAGGACGACGGAGCCGTCCTTGCGCTCTTCGTACGCGAATCCCTGTGGTCGTGGCATGCCGGGCATCCTGCCCGTCCCGGGCAGGTCCGTCATATGAATTATCTTTCGCACCGTGGGTGGGAGCTCTTTTACGACCGGGGACGTCGACGAGGCACGTCAGGAACTCGACGCGCGCTACTACGCGAGCCGGATGGACGTCGTCGACGCGCACCGGTCCTTCGCGGCCCGCTTCGACATCGTCGAGTTCGGGCCGCTCGTCATCGGCGACCTGAGCTGCGGGGCCGACGTCCGGATGAGCTTCGGCGAGCTCGGCGCCTACCACGTCAACGCACCGCTCAGCGGCACCATGGAGATGCGCCAGGGCCGCGGACCCGCCGTGTACGCCTCCGCCCGCGAGGCACTGCTCCTCGACCCCGCCGGGGACACCTTCCTCGACCGCTGGAGCGGCGACGGACAGATCCTCTCCGTCAAGGTCGGCGCCGCCGAACTGCGCGACCGGCTGGAGAGCCTCCTCGGCCGCCCGCCGCACGGCGGCCTCGCCTTCCGGCCCCGCCTCGACATCTCGCGCGGCCCCGGGCTCAGCTGGGTGCGGTTCGCCCGCCGGGTCGCCGCCGAGGCGCTCGCCGGGGAGGGCCTCGCCCACCACGAACTGGTCGCCCGCCCGCTCCAGGAGGCGCTGCTCAACGGGCTGCTGCTGGCCGCCGAGCACCCCTGGCGGGACGAGCTGGCCCATCCCGGCGGGCCGCGCCGTCCCGCGCCGGTCAAACGGGCCATGGACGCGGTCCGGGAGCGCCCCGAGCACCCCTTCACCACCGCCGAACTCGCCGCCCACGCGCGCGTGAGCGTCCGCAGGCTCCAGGAGTCCTTCCGGGAGTACGTCGGGATGTCGCCCATGGCCTACGTGCGGGAGGTCCGGCTCGAACGGGTGCGGGAGGAGCTGCGCGCGGCGGAACCGGACGAGGTGAGCGTGAGCGAGGTCGCCTGGCGGTGGGGCTTCGCGCACCAGGGCCGCTTCGCGGCGCACTACCGGGAGAAGTTCGGCGAGTCGCCGTCCCGGACGCTGCGGACGGCGCGCTGAGGGCGGGCCGTGCGCTCGCGTGCTCCTGCCGACCGCGCATTCCGGACAGAGGCCGCGTTACGCGGCTCGCGGTGATCTTGAGGGCCGCCTACCGTGGTGCGGGTCCGGCGCTGCCAGCGCGCGCCGTCGAACCGGGCCCGGCCGGCTCCCCCGTATCACCGGCCGGGCCCGCGGACGCCCGCTCCGTCCCCGCCGCCGCCCCTGGCGGCGCCGGCCCCGCCCTTCACCGGGACGACGCCCCCCGCCGCCCCTCCGTGCGCGCGCCCGTCCCGCCGTGCGGCGCCCACCAGGTCAGGGGGTGGGCCAGCGGGGAGGGGCGGTGGTGAAGGTGCCGCCCAGGTAGAGGTCGTCGGGGGTGCCCTCGGCGGGGACGCCCAGTGCGGCGAGGAGCTTCGGCGCGTACACCTCCGAGTCGTCCCGCGGCACGTAGCCGAGCGCGCGGGCGCTCGACAGGTCCCACCACTCCCGGGTGTTGGCGGAGGATCCGTGGACCACGGTGTGGCCGACGTCCGGCGCGGTGAGCGCGGCGTGCAGCAGCCGGGCGCAGTCGGCGGGGCTGAGCCAGAGGGAGAGCATCCGGACCGAGGTCGGCTCGGGGAAGCAGGAGCCGATGCGGACGGAGACGGTCTCGACGCCGTGCCGGTCCCAGTACAGCTGCGCGAGGTCCTCGCCGAAGCACTTGGAGAGGCCGTAGAAGGTGTCGGGCCGGTGCGGGGTGGCGACCGGCACCGGCGGTTCGCCGTCCCGCGGCCGGCGGGTGAAGCCGACGGCGTGGTTGCTGGAGGCGAAGACGACCCGGCCGACGCCCTCCTCGCGGGCCGCCTCGTAGAGGTGGTGGAGGCCGGTGACGTTGGCGGCGACGATCGCGTCGAAGTCCGCCTCCAGGGATATGCCGGCCAGGTGCACGATCGCGTCCACCCCGCGCACCGCCTCGCGCAGGGCCGCGCGGTCGGAGAGGTCGGCGACGATCGCGTCCGGGGCGCCGGGGACCGGGACGGCGTCGAGGAGGCGGAGCTCGTACCCGTGGGCGGGGAGCAGGTCCCGCATGAGGGTGCCGACGCCGCCGGCGGCACCGGTGAGGAGGAGCGTGCGGGGTGCGGGCATCGGGTGGTTCTCCTCGGGTGGGGTGCGGGGCCGGCTCGATGAGCCATTCACGGACGTGGACACGCTAGGGAGGGGTCAGAGAGGCCGTCAAGGCGCTGTCCCGCCAGGTGTCTTGGTCTTGACCGGGGCGGTCGCAGCGGTTAGCGTGCGAGCGTCGTTCATGGATGTGAACGATCTCGGACCTGTGTGACGCGTACTCCCGGGAGCGCCCGTGACCACCCCCGCCCGCCCCCGCACGGGAGCCTTCCTCTACCCCTGGGACGTCGACGGCGACCCCGCCGCCCCCGCGCTCCTCGCCGGGCTCGGCGTCCGGCAGGTGACCCTCGCCGCCGCCTACCACTCCACCCGGGCCCTCAGCCCCCGCCACCCGGACCGGCGGGTCGTCACCGCCGAGCACGCCGCCGTGCTCTACCCGCCGGACCCGGGCCGCTGGGCCGGCCGCCGGCTCGCCCCGTACCCGGCGGGCGACTGGGCCCCCGGCGACGCCTGGGCGCGGGCCGCCGCCGCCCTCGACGGCACCGGCCTCGCCGTGCACAGCTGGGTCGTCCTCGCCCACAACTCCCGTCTCGGCGCCGAGCATCCGGACACCTCCGTCGTCAGCGCCCACGGCGACCGCTACCCGTGGGCCCCCTGCATCGCGCACCCCGAGGTCCGCGCGCTCCTCGTGGACCTCGCCGCCGAGGCGGCCGTCCGCCCCGGCGCGGCCGGCACCGAGCTGGAGTCCTGCGGCTGGTACGGCTACGCCCATCTGCACGCCCACGACAAGACCGGCGGCGTCCCGCTCGGCGAGCGCGACCGGCTGCTGCTGTCGCTCTGCTTCTGCCCCCACTGCCGCCAGGGGTACGCGGACGGGGGCGCCGACCCGGACGCGCTCGCCGCCGCCGTCCGCGCCGCCCTCGCGCCCGTCTGGGCCGGCACCGGTCCCGCCGGCGAGCTCGGCGACGCGGCCGCGCCCGTCCTCGCCTGGCGCGCCCGGACCGCGCGCGCCTTCCAGGAGGAGGCCGTCGCCGCCGTCCGGGCCGCCGCGCCGCCCGGCTTCCGGATCCTGCTGCACGCCGACCCGGACCCGTACCGCTGCGGCGCCGACGCCGGCACCGACCCCGCGCACGTCCTCGGCCTGGCCGACGGCGTGGTGGCCCGCCCGGGCCGGCTCGCCCCCTTCGCCGCCCACCGGCCGCCCGGCGGCACCGTCGCGGCCAATCTGTCCGTCGTCACCGGCATGGGCGGCGCCCCCGGCCGGCTCGCCGAGGACGCCTGCGGAGCCCTCGCCGAAGGCGCCACCGAACTCCGGCTCTACCACGCGGGCCTGGCCTCCGACGCCGACCTTGCCGCGGTCCGCACCGCCCTGGCCGCACTCGGCCAGGACCCGTCCGGACGGTAGGGCCGGGGCCTGCCCACCTCCGGACGGGGTTCGGGCCCGCCTCCGGGGCCGCCTGCTCCCGGAGCAGGCGCAGGGCCGAGGCGCGGGTGCCGGCGACGTGGGCGCGGGTCAGGGCCTCGGCCGCCGTCCCGTCGCCGTCGCGGACGGCCGCGTACAGCCGCTCGTGCTCCCCGCACATCGGGTCGCCGCCGTCCTCCTCGGCCGAGGTGAGCCGGAAGAGGCGGCGCAGCCGGGAGTCGAGCGGGGCCCGTACGGATCAGACCAGGCGCCCGTCCCGGGCCACCACCCGGCCCGCCCGGACCACCAGGTCGCGGCGCGGCAGGTCGACCACGACCTGCGGCAGGCACTCGCCCCGGACCAGCATGAAGTCGGCCGGGGAGCCCGGCTTCAGGTCGGCGGCGGGCAGGCCCATCAGCTCCGCCCCGCCGTCGGCGGCGATCCCGAAGCACGCCTCCAGCTCCTCGTCGAGCCGGGCGTCCAGGGCCCAGCCGGCCAGCCAGGCGCGGTGCAGCATGTCGCCGTCGCCGTACGGGCTCCAGCTGTCGCGGACGCCGTCCGAGCCGAGGCCGACCGTCACCCCGCGCTCGGCGAGCCGCCGGAACGGCAGGATCGTCGTCTCGCCCAGGGCGACCGTGGTCAGCGCGACCCCGGAGTCCGCCAGCAGGTCGGCCATGTCGTCCAGCTCCCGGCCGGCCAGCCCCGCGACGGCGAAGGCGTGCGCCACCGCCACCTTGCCGTGCAGCCCGGCCGCGCGGGTGCGGGCGGCGATGTCCCGGATCACCGCCAGGCCAGGCTCGCCCCGGTCGTGCAGATGGATGTCGAGGCCCAGTCCGTGCTTCTCGGCCAGCCCGAAGACGAGGTCCAGCTGGTCGCCGTCCCGGCCGCCCGTGGCGTCGAAGCCGGTCGGGTCGATGCCGCCCACATGGCTGACCAGACCGCTCGCCGCCGCCTCCGCCAGGAGCTCCGCCGCGCCCGGTGCGCGGACGACGCCGTGCTGCGGGAAGGCGACCAGCTCGACGTCGACGATCCCGGCCAGCTTCGCGGCGGCCTCCGCGATCCCCTCGACGCCGGCCAGGCCGTAGGCCGGGGCCACGTCCGCGTGGGCGCGCAGGGCGCGGGTGCCCTGCGCCGCCGCGTGGGACATCAGGCGCAGCGCCCGCTCGCCCACCGGGGTGGGCAGCGAGCGGGCCAGGTCCACGTCCCCGGCCACGTGGTCGGCGATGCCCCCGGCGGGGCGGCGGCGGTACCAGGGCTCGCCCCAGGAGGTCTTGTCCGGGTGGATGTGCGCGTCGACCAGGGTCGGCAGGGCGAGCCGGCCGCCGCCGTCGACCCGCTCGACGGCGACGCCCTCGGGGAGCTCCGCGACGAGCACCCCGTCGACGGCGATCAGGTCGCCGGCCGGGCCGCCGAGGGGCCGGACGTCGTGGAAGAGGGTCGCGGTGCGGGGCGTCGGGCTCACGGGGTCTCCTTCGGACTCTGACGGAACCCTTTTGGTATACCATGCGGGCGCCGTGGTCCGGAGCGGCCGCGGCCCCCTCACCAGGCCAGCTTCTCCAGCGCGTCCAGGTCGAGCGCCGCCGTCGGCGCCGAGCCGGGACCGGCCACGCCGGGCCCGCCCCCCGGCCCCACCCGCAGCTCCGCCCAGATCGTCTTCCCGCGCCGCCCGTACCGGGTGCCCCACCGCTCCGCGAACCGCGCCACCAGATACAGCCCCCGCCCGCCCTCGTCCGTCTCCGCCGCGTGCCGCAGGTGCGGCGAGGTGCTGCTGCCGTCCGACACCTCGCACACCAGCGTCCGGTCGTACAGCAGCCGCACCCGCACCGGGTCCGCCCCGTACCGCACCGCGTTGGTGACCAGCTCGCTCAGGATCAGCTCCACCGCGAACGCCGCCTCGTCCAGCCCCCACTCGCCGAGCCTGGCCGCCGCCGCGTTCCGCACCGGCGACACCGCCGCCGGGTCCCGCGCCACCTCCCACTCGGCGATCCGGTCCGCCGGCAGCCGCCGGGTCCGGGCCACGAGCAGCGCGATGTCGTCCCGGGGCGCCGGCGACAGCAGGTTCGCCAGCACGTCCGCGCAGGTCTGCTCGGGGCTCCGCTCCGGGCGCTCCAGCGTCCGGCGCAGCAGCCGCAGCCCGGTCCCCACGTCCCGCCCGTGGTCCTCCAGCAGCCCGTCCGTGAAGAGCACCAGCTTGCTGCCCTCCGGCAGCCGCAGTTCCGTCGACTCGAACGGCACGTCCCCGAGCCCCAGCCCGAGCGGCAGCCCAGGCGCCAGCGGCGGGAACTCCACCCGCCCGTCCGCGTCCACCACCGCCGGCCCCGGATGCCCGGCGCTCGCCACCGTGCACACCCCGGACGCCGGATCGTAGATCGCGTACAGGCAGGTCGCGCCGGTGATGGTCTCCTCCCGCCGCCCCCGGTCCCCGTCGCCTGCCGCCGAGGGTTCCGCCTCCTCGTCGATCCGCCCGGTCAGCTCGTCCAGGTGCCCCAGGATCTCGTCCGGCGGCACGTCCAGCGTCGAGAAGTTGTGCACCGCCGTCCGCAGCCGCCCCATCGTCGCCGCCGCGTGCAGCCCGTGCCCCACCACGTCGCCCACCACCAGCGCCACCCGCGCCCCCGGCAGCGGGATCACGTCGAACCAGTCGCCGCCCACCCCCGCCTTCGCCGGCAGATAGCGGTACGCCACCTCCACCGCGTTCTGCTCGGGCAGCACCCGGGGCAGCAGGCTCCGCTGGAGCGTCACCGCCATCGCGTGCTCCCGGGTGAACCGGCGGGCGTTGTCGATCGCCACCGCCGCCCGCGCCGCCAGCTCCTCCGCGAAATCCAGGTCCTCCTCGCCGAACGGCTCCGCCGTGTCCGCCCGCCAGAAGTTCGCCATGCCCAGCACCACGTCCCGGGCCAGCAGCGGCACCGTGAGCAGCGAGTGCATCCCGTACGCCAGCGCCCGCGCCGCCCCCTCCGGGTCCTGGGCCCGCCAGCCCTCCGCCGCCGCCAGCTCCGCCTGCACCACCGCGTGCCCCTCGGCCAGCGCCGTCGCCATCGGCGTGCTCGGCACATGGAAGCGGATCACCTCGCCGACCTGCTGGAGCGGCTGATCCGCCCGCACCCCGCTCAGCGCCGTCCTGCGCATCTCCGACAGCGTCGCGTCCTGCGGCGGCTCCTCGCCCCGCAGCACCGGCTCCAGCAGCTCCACCGTCGCGAAGTCCGCGAACCGCGGCACCGCCACCTCCGCCAGCTCCTCCGCCGTCCGGACCACCTCCAGGGTCGTCCCGATCCGCACCCCCGCCTCGTACAGCAGCTGGAGCCGGCCCCGCGCCACTTCCGCCCGCCCGCTCAGCGCGGCCAGCTCGGTGGTGTCCCGCATCGTCATCACGCTGCCCGAGCCGGGCCCGTCGGACGGCACGGTGGGCCGCACGCTCACCGCGAGGAGCCGGTCGCCCGCCCGGTGCACCTCGTCCGTCGCGGTCCGCCCGGACTCCAGGAGCTCGACCGTCCTGGGATCGAGCCCGAGCTCCGCGACCGGCCGCCGCTCGGCGTCCGCCGACAGGCCGAGGAGCCGCCGCGCCTCGTCGTTGGCGAGCAGCAGCCGCCCGTCCCCGCCGACGATCAGCACTCCCTCGCGGACCGCGTGCAGCACCGCCTCGTGGTGCTCCTTCATCCGGGTCATCTCGGCCGGGCCCAGCCCGTGGGTCTGCCGCCGCAGCCGCCGCGACACCAGCGCGGCCCCGCCCACCGCGAGCACCAGCGCGCCGCCGCCCGCGGCGAGCAGCACCACCAGCCGGCCCTCGACCGCGTCGCTGAGCGACTGCACCTCGATGCCGCTCGTCACCATGCCGACGATCCGGCCCTCGTCGTCCACCACCGGCACCACGGCCCGCACCGCGTCGTTCGGCGCGCCCCGGAAGGTCTCCGTGTACGACTCGCCGTCCACCATCGCCCGGGACAGGTCCCCGGTCGCCTTCTCGCCGATCAGCCCGGTCTCCGAGTCCGTGTACCGCACCCCGTCCGGGCCCAGCACCGCGACGAAGTCCACCCCGGTCGCCACCCGGGTCTGCTCCGCCCGCTCCTGGAGCGCGGCCGTCGGGTCGGGCGAGGCCAGCGCCGCGTCGACGCCGGGCGCCTTGGCGAACGCCTCCGCCACCGCGAGCGACCGCACCCGGGCGTCGGCCAGCACGTCGTGCCGCGCCTGCTGGAAGGTGACCAGCACCGCCGCGACGATCACCAGGAGCGCGATGAGCGCCTCCAGGGCGAGGACCTGGCCGGCGAGGCTCCGCAGCCCGGAGCCGTTCCCCCGCGGCTTCCCGTCGCGGCGGGCCGTCATCCCGTGCTCCGGGCGATGAGCAGCGCGACGTCGTCCGGGGCACCGGGGCGGCGCAGTGCGCGCAGCAGCTGGTCGCAGCTGTCCTCCAGGGGCAGGTCCCGGGTGGCGTCGACGAGGGTGACGAGCAGGGCGATCCGGTCGTCGATGGAGGTGTCGCGGGTCTCGATGAGCCCGTCGGTGTACAGCACCAGCCGGTCGCCGGGCAGGAAGGGCACTCGCGCGGTGCGGAAGGTGCCGCCGCCGACGCCGAGCGGCACGCCGGTGGACAGGCCGACCAGTTCGGCCGGGCCCTCCGCCGGGAGCCGGACCGGAGGCAGATGGCCGGCGTTCGAGATCCGGCAGCGGCCGTGCCGCGGATCGTGCACGGCGAACAGGCAGGTGGCGATGGAGTGTTCCAGGCCGACCGTGATCCGGTCCAGGTGCCGCAGCACCTGGCTGGGGGAGAGGTCCAGGTCGGCGAAGGCGCGGGTGGCGGTCCGCAGCCGGCCCATGGTCGCCGCCGCGTCGATGCCGCTGCCCATCACGTCCCCGACCACGAGGGCCGTCTTCTCGTCGGGCAGCGCGATCACGTCGTACCAGTCGCCGCCGACCTCGCTGGACGCCTGGGCCGGCTGGTAGCGGGCGGCCGCCTCCAGGCCGGGGCGGTCGGGCGGGTCGCCGGGCAGCAGGCTGCGCTGGAGGGTCACGGCCGAGTTCCGCACGCTCTGGTACCAGCGGGCGTTGTCGATGCCGACCGCCGCCCGGGCGGCCAGCTCCACCGCGAGCAGCACGTCGTCCGCGTCGAACGGCACCGGGTTGTGCCGGTCCCGCTTCAGGTCGAGCGCGCCCAGCACCTCGCCGCGCGCGATCAGCGGCACCGCCAGGTACGAGTGCACCCCGGCCCGCGCCAGCTGTCGTGCCGCCCCGGGGCCGCGCGCGATCCGCGGCAGGTCCTCGGCCCCGACCCGGGACACCAGGACCGGCCGACCGGTGCGCACGCACCGGGTGACCAGCCGGTCGACGCCGTACAGCGCGACCGAGCCGGGTGGGTCGGCGGCCGCCAGCGCCTCCGTCTCGTGCCCGGCCTTCACGGCCAGCGCCCGGAAGAGCGCCGGGCCCTGGTCGGGGGTGTCGGGCCGGCGCAGCGTCAGCACCGAGTCGAGGACGTCGACGGCGGCCACGTCGGCGAGGGCCGGCACCACCACCGTCGCCAGCTCGTCCGCGGTCCGCTCCACCTCCAGGGTGGTGCCGACCCGGGCCGAGGCGTCCGCGATCAGCGCGAGCCGCCGCCGCGAGCGGTCGGCCGCCGCGTCCGCCCGGTGCCGCTCGGTCACGTCGACGACCCAGGCCGCCACCCCGAGGACCCGGCCCCCGGCCGCCTCCAGGCGGTAGAACGACACCGACCAGGCGTGCTCGCCGCCGCCCGGGTCGGACGGGGTCTCGCTCAGCGCCTGGAGGTCGAGGAGCGGCGATCCGGTCTCCAGCACCTGCCGGGCCGCCGCCTCCAGCGGTGCCGCGTCCACGCCCGGCAGCACCTCGGAGGGCCGCCGGCCCAGGTGCCGGGCGGCCGGCACCCCGTTGAAGCGTTCGAGCGCCGGGTTGACCAGGACGTACCGCAGGTCGGTGTCGAGGACCGCGAGGCCGATGGGGGACTGGTCGACCAGCCGGTCGGAGAGGGCCAGCTCGGTCTCCACCCGGGCGACGGCGGACCGGTCGGCGGCGATGCCGAGCGCGTACAGGTCGCCCAGGTCGTCGGTGAGCCGCATGTTGCGGAACTCGACCTCGCGGGTCGATCCGTCCTTGTGCCGTACGGGGAAGGTGCCGGCCCAGGTCGTGCCCCGGCTCAGCACCTCGCCGAAGAGGCGCATCGCCTCGGTGCGGTGCTCCTCGCCGACGATCAGGCGGGCGACGTACTGCCCGAGGGCCTCGTCGGCCGGGTAGCCGAAGAGGACCTCGGCCTGCGGGCTCCACAGCACGATCCGGCCGGCCGAGTCGACCACCACGGCGGCGACCCCGAGCACGTCCAGCAGCCCCCGCGCGTCGAAGGACGTACCGGGCACCCGGCCGCCGGGAGGTCCGGCCGCGCCGCCGCCCGGGCCGCCGGGCACACCGCCGCGCCCCTCGTCCGTGCCCGTGCCCGTCTCCGGGAAGGAACCGGCCGTCACGCTGCCCTCCTCCCGCCTGGGCCCCAGCCCGCCGCCCCTTCCATGCTCCCCGGCCCCCCGCGCCCACGCACCACGAGGCGTCCGACCAGGGGCGGAGCAGGGGATGCGGACGCGGTGCCGGCGCCGGCGCGCGCGTGCCGGGGGCTACGAGGAGGCGGTGACGGCGTCGCCCCGCGCGCGGGCCGGGGCCCCCGTCGCGGCGACCGCCGCCCAGGCCAGGCCCGCCACCGCGAGCGCCGGGAGCAGGAGCCGTACGTCCACGGCCGTGACCAGGGCCGCGCCCAGCGCCAGGGCGAGCGCGTTCGGCACGAACAGCACGGTGTTCGCGGTCGCCGCGACCCGGCCGACCGCCTCCGCGGGGGCCTCCCGCTGGACCGCGGTCACCGCCGCGACCAGCACCCACGGCATGCCGATCCCGATCACCGCGCTCGCCGCCAGCGCCGTCGCCTCGAACGGCAGCGCCCGGGCTCCGGCCGCCACCGCGAAGAGCGCCAGCCCGGCGGCGGCGAGCAGCCGCTCGGGCACCCGGCGCAGCAGCGGCCCGGCGGTCAGTCCGGCGAGGACCGAACCGGCGCCCTGCACCGCGTAGAGGACTCCGGCGTACGCGGGCGGCCGGCCGAGCCCCTGGTCCACCACCGCGTACACCGCCGCCCCGTTCACCCCGGCGAGCAGCATGGTGAACGCCCCGGTGGCCACCAGCGGGCGCAGCACCGGCGAGGCGGCCAGCAGCCGGACGCCCTCGGCGGTCTCCCGCCGCCACGCGCCCCGGTGCCGCGCGGCGGGCGCCGGCCGCTCCTCCCGGACCCGCATCGCGGCGAAGGCGCCCGCGGCCAGGACGAAGGTCGCCGCGTCGAGGAGGGCCACCGGCCCGCCCCCGTACCGGGCGAAGAGCCCCGCCGCGGCCAGCGGGGCGATCAGCTTCATCGACTCGTTCGCCGTCATCCGCAGGCCGTTGACCGAGCCGAGCCGCTCCTTGGCGAAGCCGGTCGCGAGCAGCGCCTGCTCCGCCGCGTCGTGGACGGCGCCCTGCGCCCCGTACAGCACGAGGACGGCGAAGAGCAGCCACACCCGGTCGGCCGAGGTCACCCAGAGCAGCACCGGCAGCACGGCCGCCGCCGCGAGGTCGAGGGCGATCAGCAGCGGACGGCGGCGCACCCGGTCCGCGACCGTGCCGAGGAGCGGCCCGAGCAGGGCCGGGGCCCAGAGGGCGAAGGCGGTGAGGGCCGCGAGCCCGTCCGAACCCGTCAGCGACTTGACCCAGATCCCGGAGACCAGCCACATCGCCGTCGTCCCGAACCCGGACACGACCACACCTGTCAGATACCAGCGCATGGCCGCAGCGTGGCGTCTGAGGTGGCCCCGGCGGATCAGGCACCTGCCCTATTCCGGGCGGGCGGCCCGCTTCCGCTCGTACCACAGCGCCGCCCCCGTGACCACGGCACCGAGCCCCTCCCACAGCCCCACCCCGAGGAAGCCGGAGGGGGCCCGTCCGGTGGCGACGGCGAGGGTGAAGACCGCGCAGGTGAGGAGCCGGAAGGGGACCGTCCAGCGGAAGAACGCCTTCCAGTCGGAGAGCGCGGCGAGCACGTAGTAGACGCCCATGTTGAGCGCGGCCATCGAGGAGGCGGTGAGGAAGACCAGCGTGTGGTCGCCGTCCGCCCGGCCCCCGTCGGGCACCGGTTCGAAGCCCATCACCGTGAGCAGGGCGTCCGGGGCGACCAGGCCCACCACCCCGAGGGCGGCGGCGAGGAGGCCGAAGACCGCCATGGTCCAGCCGGACAGCGAACGGGGCAGGCGACGCACGACGGTCCTCCGCGGAGCAAGATCGACAGTTCGGGAACGCATGTTCTGTTCGAGCGTGACCCTGCATATCGCGCGAGGGCCCGCGGGGGCCAATCCGGCCCCCGCGGGCGTCACTCCGGGGCCGCCGCCCCCGGCGTCACCGCAGCGCCGCCGCCATCATCTTCTGCGCCACCGGTGCCGCCAGGCCGTTGCCGCTGACCTCGGAACGGGCCGCGCCCGAGTCCTCGATCATCACGGCCACCGCCACCTGCTTCCCGGTCGACGGGTCCTCGGCGTACGAGGTGAACCAGGCGTAGGGCGTCTTGCTGTTGTTCTCGCCGTGCTGCGCGGTGCCCGTCTTGCCGCCGACCTCGGCCCCCGGGACCGCCGCGTTGGTGCCGGTGCCCTTCTCCACGACCGTCACCATCGCGCTGCGCAGCTGCTCGGCGGTGGCCGAGGAGACGACCCGGGTGGTGTCGCCGTCGTCGTGGGACTCCAGGGCGTCGCCGTCGGAGTCGACCACCTCGGAGACCATGTGCGGGGCGGCCAGCTGCCCGTCGTTGGCGATCACCGCCGAGACCATCGCCATCTGGAGCGGGGTGGCGGTGACGTCGAACTGCCCGATCCCGGTGAGCGCGGTCTGCGCCGCGTCCATGCCGGACGGGTAGACGCTCGCGTAGGCCCGGACCGGCACGTCCAGCTCGTCGTCGTCGAAGCCGAACTTCTCCGCCATCGCCTTCACCTTGTCCTGCCCCAGGTCGGCCGCCATCTTGGCGAAGACGTTGTTGCAGGAGTACTGGAGCGCGGTGCGGATCGTGGCGTCCTCGCAGGGCGCCGAGGCGTTCTCGTTCTTCAGGACGGTCCGGGTGTTCGGCAGGGTGTACGGGTCGGGGCTCTGTGTCCGCACGTCCACGGAGGAGTACAGGCCGTCCTCCAGGGCGGCCGCCGCGACCACCAGCTTGAAGGTGGAGCCGGGCGGCAGCGGCTGCCGCAGCGCCCGGTTGACCAGCGGCTTGTCCGGGTCCTCCGTCAGCTCCTTCCAGGTGCCGCCGTCCGTCGTGCCGGCGATGTCGGAGGGGTCGTAGGAGGGCGTGGAGACCATGGCGAGGATCCGGCCGCTGGCCGGGTCGATCGCGACCGCCGCGCCCTTGTTGCCGCCGAGCGCCCGGTAGGCCGCCTTCTGGACGTCCGGGTCGATCGTGGTGACGACCGTGCCCGGCTCCTGCTGCTTGCGGGTGACCGCGTCCACGGGGTTCTTCAGCCGGTCGTCGGTGCCGTCCAGGACGCCGGAGTAGATGCCCTCCAGCTGGGTGGCGCCGTACGCCTGCGAGCTGTAGCCGGTGACCGCGGCGTACAGCTCGCCGTCCGTGTAGGTCCGCTCGTACGCGAGATCACCGCTCTCGGTGTGCTTCGAGCCGGTGACCGGCGAGCCGGCCACGACGATGTTCCCGAGCGGCTGCGCGTACTGCGCGATGGTCTTCCGCCGGTTCTTGCTGTCGTTCGCGAGCGCCTTGCTCTCGTACGCCTGCACCCACGTGGCCCGGCCGAGGAGGGCGAGCACGAGGAGCAGCGCGAAGACCGAGGTGCGCCTGATCGTCTTGTTCATGGCACCAGGTGGGACGAACGGGGCGGTGGGAGGCGTTCCGGATGCGGTCCGATTCTCAGGAAACGTTCATGCGGCACGCATCCGTCCCGGCGCCCCGCCCGGGGCGCGGAGGCCCAGGGTCCGGACCCTCCGTGACCGGACCCGCCGGGATCAGACCCGGCGGGCCCGGACCCGCCGGGATCAGAGCCGCCGGGTCGCCAGCGTCAGGCGGTCGCGCGCGTCGAACAGGGCGTCCTTGATCAGCTGCTCGTGGCCCGGGGTCAGCCGCGCGGCCGGCACCGAGCAGCTGAGCGCGTCCCGCGCCGGGTCCCGGTAGGGGATCGCCACGGCGAAGCAGCGCAGCCCCAGGGTGTTCTCCTCGCGGTCCACCGCGAACCCCTGCTCGCGCACGACCGCCAGCTCCTCGATCAGCCGCTCCCGGTCCGTGATCGTGTGCTCGGTCACCGACGGCAGCGCGGCCGGCAGCAGCTCCCGCACCTGCGCGTCGTCGTGGGTGGCGAGCAGCGCCTTCCCCAGCGCGGTCGAGTGGGCGGGGAGCCGGCGGCCGACCCGGGTGAAGGGCCGCAGGTGGTGCTGGGACTGGCGGGTGGCCAGATAGACCACGCTCGTGCCGTCGAGCCGGGCGAGGTGCACGGTCTCGGTGGTGTCGTCCGAGAGCCGGTCCAGGGTGACCCGGGAGGCGGCCACGACCTCGTCGCCGTCGATGTACGAGGTCCCCACCAGCAGGGCCCGCACCCCGATGCCGTACCGGGTGCCGGTGGCGTCGGTCTCCACCCAGCCCAGTTCGACCAGGGTGCGCAGCAGCATGTAGAGGCTCGACTTGGGATAGCCGACGGCCTCCTGGACGGCGGCCAGGGTGTGCATCCCGGGCCGGCCGGCGAAGAACTCCAGCAGCTCCACCGTCCGCACCGCGGACTTCACCTGCGCACCGCTCGCGTCGGCACCCGCCATGACCCCGCCCTTCTCCCTGACTTCCGGACGACCTTGTGGGAACGCCCGTGGCGTCAATAGAGTCCACCCGGAAGCGTTCATGCACAAGAACGACGTTCATCATAGTGAACAGTCAGAGTGGACAGGGGTGTCGCGGTGTCGGCAGCAGCAGTGTGGAGTGTGGACCCCCGGACGGGGAAGCGTCGCGAGCGGGTCGCGACGGAGGCCACAGCCGCGGACGTCGACCGCGCGGTCCGCGCCGCGCACGCCGCCCGGGAGTCCCTCGGCGACCGCACGGTCCGGGCGGCCTTCCTCCGGACCGCCGCCGACCTCCTCGACGCCGCCGCCGACGAGGTCGTGACCACCGCCGACGCCGAGACCGCCCTCGGCACCCCCCGGCTCACCGGCGAACTCGCCCGCACCACCGCCCAGCTGCGGGCCTTCGCCGCCGTCGTCGACGAGGGCGCCTTCCTCGACGTACGCGTCGACCTGCCCGACCCGTCGGCCGTGCCGCCCCGCCCCGACCTGCGCCGCTGGAAGATCCCGCTCGGCGTCGTCGCCGTCTACGCCGCCAGCAACTTCCCGCTCGCCTTCTCCGTCCCCGGCGGCGACACCGCCAGCGCCCTCGCGGCCGGCTGCCCCGTCGTCGTCAAGGCCCACCCCGACCACCCGGCCACCTCCGAACTGGCCGCGGGACTGCTGCGCCGGGCCGCCGCCAAGGCCGGCCTCCCCGAGGACGTCGTCGTCCTGCTGCACGGCTTCGACGCGGGCGTCGAGCTGGTCCGCCACCCGCTGGTCGCCGCGGCCGGCTTCACCGGCTCGGTGCGCGGCGGCCGGGCGCTCTTCGACGCCGCCGCCGCCCGCCCCGTACCGATCCCCTTCCACGGCGAACTCGGCTCCCTCAACCCGGTCGTCGTCACCCCCGCCGCCGCCGCCGAGCGCGCCGAGGAGCTCGGCACCGGCCTGGCCGGCTCCATGACCCTGGGCGCGGGCCAGTTCTGCACCAAGCCCGGCTTCGTCCTCGCCCCGGCCGGAACCGACGGCGACCGCTTCCTCGCCGCCCTCGCCGAGGGCGTCGGCCAGGCCGGCCCCGCCGTCCTGCTCGACCACCGGATGCGGGCCGCCTTCGTCGACGGCGTCACCGACCGGGCCGCCCTCGACGGCGTCGAGACCCCCGTCGCCCCCGGCGCGGCCGACGAGCACACCGTCACCGCCGGCGTCCTCGCCGTCGACGCGGCCCGGCTCGCCGACGGCGGCCACGCCCTCCTCCTGGAGGAGTGCTTCGGCCCCGTCACCGTCGTCGCCCGCTACACCGGCGAGGACGAGATCACCGCCGTCCTCGGCCGGCTGCCCGGCAACCTCACGGCCACCCTGCACTGCGCCGACGAGGACCCGGCCGCGCCCGGCCTGCTCGCCGCCCTCACCCCGCTCGCAGGCCGGATCCTCGTCGGCGGCTGGCCCACCGGGGTCGCCGTCGCCCCGGCCCAGCACCACGGCGGCCCCTACCCGGCGACCACCTCCACCTCCACCTCGGTCGGAGCCACCGCCATCGAGCGCTGGCTCCGCCCGGTCACCTACCAGTCGACCCCGCAGCACCTCCTCCCGCCGGAGCTGCGCGACGGCAACCCGCTGGGCGTCCCGCGCCACTGAGCCCCCGCGACCGGGCCCCACGGATCCCGCGGGGCCCCCGCACGGGCCGGGGCGTCAGCGGCGGACGCGCGGAAGGCGCAGCGAGGCCAGACCCGTCAGGGTGAGCAGGGCCGCGCTGATCAGGAGGCTCGCGGGCAGCGCCGTGCCGAAGCCCCGGGCCGCCAGCGAGCCGAAGACCGCGATCGCGAGCGCGCCCGCCGTCTGCCGGACCGCGTTGAGCAGGCCCGCCGCCGTCCCGGCCCGCTCCGCCGGCACCGCCTCCATCATCGCGGCGATCAGCGGCGGCAGCGAGAAGCCCACCCCCAGCGACATCGGCACCAGCAGCAGCGCCTGCGCGGCCGGCGCGGTGTCCTCGTCGACCACGAGCAGCGCCAGGAGACCGGCGACGGCGACCGCCTGGCCGAGCAGGGCCGGCACCCGCGCCCCGTACCTCGCCGCCACCCTCGCCGAGAGGAGGTTCACCCCCGCGAGCAGCACCGTCATCGGCAGGAACATCAGCCCCGCCCCCAGGGGCGAGAGGCCGAGCGCCTGCTGGAAGAAGAGACCGAAGACGAAGACCATGCCGTAGAAGGCCACGCTGTTCGCCGCGCCCACCGCCACCGCGACCGCCACCGTCGTGTTCCGGAGCAGGCCCAGCGGCACCACCGGATGCCTCCGCCGCGTCTCGACCAGCAGGAAGGCCGCGAAGGACAGCGCGGCGAGACCGAGCGCCCAGCGGCCCTCCGCCCCGCCCTCGATGGCCGCGAAGGTCAGCGCGCCCAGCGCCGCCACCGCCGTCAGCTGGCCGGGCACGTCCAGCGGCGCGGGCCGCCGCGCCGAGGCCGGCACCCGGGCGAGCAGCACCAGCGCCAGCAGCCCCAGCGGCAGGTTGACGAAGAAGACGCCCCGCCAGCTCCACGCCGTCGTCAGCGCCCCGCCCGCCACCGGCCCGAGCGCCACCGCGACCGTGCCGCCCGCCGCCCACAGCGCCACCGCCTTCGCCCGCCGCCCCGGATCCGCGTACGCCTCGCGCACCAGGGCGAGCGAGGCCGGCAGCATCACCGCCGCCGCGACCCCCTGCACCGCCCGGGCCGCGAGCAGCTCCGGCAGCCCGGGCGCCAGCCCGCAGACGGCCGAGGCGAGCGTGAAGACGAGGACCCCCGCGCCGAAGGCCCGGCTCGCCCCCACCCGGTCGGCCAGGGCACCGGTGGAGAGCAGCAGCGCCGCGAAGACGAGCGTGTAGGAGTCCACCACCCACTGGAGCCCCGTCATCCCCGTGCCCAGGTCGGCCCCGACGGCCGGCAGCGCCACGTTGACGACGGAGGTGTCCAGGGTGATGAGGGCGAAGCCGAGCACCGCGGCGCCGAGCGCCGGACCGGGCGAGGACGGCGGGGTCCGCGGCCTGGCGGGGGCGGGGGCGGGGCCGGCGGAAGCGGGATCGGTACGCGTCGAGGTCATGGCCCCACCCTCGTGACCGGCGGCGCCGTACAGTAGTGGCCCGAATGCCAGATGACCGGAGGTTCTGGCCATGCCGCCCCAGCAGCCCCCGCCCCGGGCACCCGCGCCGGTCCCGCCCCGGCAGCCCGCACCGGCCTCCCGGCGGCCGGCCGCTCCGGTCCCGGCGCCGGCCTGCGCCGCGCCGGCCCCGGCCTCCGCCGCGCCGGTCCCCGCCTCCGCCGCGCCGGCGGCCCGGTGGCCGTCCGGGCCGGCCCCCGCCCCGGCCGCGCGCCCCGTGCCCGCCGTCCGCCGGGTCGCCGTCATCGCCGCGCCACCCGTCTCGATGTTCAACCTCGCCATCCCGGAGATGCTCTTCGACAAGGTCGAGGTCGACGGCGCGCCCGGCTACGAGACCGTCATCTGCGCCCCCGACCCCGGGCCGGTCGCCACCACCGGCGGGCTCGACCTGGTCGTGCCGCGCGGGCTCGACGCCGTCGACGCGGCCGACACCGTGGTCCTCTCGGGCAGCGGCTCGTACACCGATCCCGATCCCCGCATCCTCGACGCCCTGCGCCGCGCCGCCGCCCGCGGCGCCCGGATCGCCTCCATCTGCACGGGCGCCTTCGCGCTCGCCGAGGCCGGGCTCCTCGACGGCCGGGCCGCCACCACCTACTGGGCCTACCGGCAGCTCCTCGCCGACCGCCACCCCGCCGTCGACCTGCGCGGAGACGTGCTCTACGTCCAGGACGGGCCGGTGCTCACCTCCTCCGGCTACGCGGCCGGCATCGACCTCTGCCTGCACGTCATCCGCACCGACCACGGGGCCGCCGTCGCCAACACGGTGGCCCGGCTCGCCCTCGTCGCGCCGGTCCGCCCCGGCGGCCAGGCCCAGTTCACGGACACCCCGCTGCCGCCCGAGCGCGGGGTCTCCTTCGCCGTCACGCGCGCGTGGGCCATGGAACACCTCGACGCGCCGCTCACCCTCACCGACCTCGCCCGGCACGCCGGGGTGTCGGTCCGCACCCTCTCCCGCCGCTTCCGGGCCGAGACCGGGGTGAGCCCGCTCCAGTGGCTGCTGCACCAGCGGGTCGAGCGGGCCAAGGAGCTCCTGGAGACGACCTCGCTCGGCATGGACGCGGTCGCCCGGGCGAGCGGGCTGGGCTCCGCGGACTCGCTGCGGCAGCACGTGCAGAGCCGTACGGGACTGACCCCGAGCGCGTACCGGAGCTCCTTCAGCCGGCTGGCCCGGAGCGCTGCCGCGGGCTCCCCGGCCTGATCCGCGCCCGGTGCGTGCCGTGCTCCGGCTCACACCGGGCGGGCAAACGGAATGAAATCCGGTCCGCCCCGCGTTTCCGGGAGGACAGACCACCCCCGGAGAAGGAAACCCATGCGCGTAGAGATCTGGTCGGACATCGCCTGCCCCTGGTGCTACATCGGCAAGGCCCGTTTCGAGAAGGGCCTCGCCGCCTTCGCCCACCGCGACGACGTCGAGGTCGTGCACCGGTCCTTCGAGCTCGACCCGCACCGGGCCAAGGGGGACACCGGGCCCGTCCTGGAGATGCTGGCGAAGAAGTACGGGCGGACGCTCGACGAGGCGCGGGCCATGGAGGCGCACGTCGCGTCCAACGCGCACGCCGAGGGCCTGGAGTACCTGGCCGACGGCCGCGACCACGGCAACACCTTCGACATCCACCGGCTGCTGCACCTCGCCAGGGAGCGCGGCCGGCAGAACGAGCTGCTGGACCTCGCCTACCGGGCGAACTTCGCCGAGGAGCGCTCGGTCTTCGACGACGAGACCCTGGTCGCCCTCGCCGTGGAGGCCGGACTCGACGAGACCGAGGCGCGGGGCGTCCTCGCCGACCCGTCCGCCTACGCCGACGCGGTGCGGGACGACGAGCGGGAGGCCGCCGAACTCGGCGCCAACGGCGTGCCGTTCTTCGTCCTCGACCGCCGCTACGGCGTCTCCGGCGGGCAGCCCGCCGAGGTCTTCACCCAGGCCCTGGAGCAGGCGTGGCAGGGCCGCGCCCTCCAGCCGGTCGGCGGCGCCGCCACCGACGCCGAGGCGTGCGGCCCGGACGGCTGCGAGGTCCCGCCGCGCGCCTGACGACGCGCCGGCACCCCACTCACCGCTCTGACCTGCGGAGATAAGCGGCGCTTGGGGGCTCCCCATGATCGACGGGCATTGACGGGCGGTCGTGGGGAGCCCAGGCTGGGGCCATGGACTCCCTCGACCAGCCGCTCGGCGGCGCCGAGTTCGCCCCCAAGCGGACCTACCTGAACACCTCCGCCTGCGGTCTGCTGCCGCGCCGTACCGTCGAGGCGGTCACCCTCCTCGCCGAGGAGACCGCGGACGGCCGCCCCGACGGCGCCGGCAGCTTCGATGTCGTCGACGAGGCCCGCGCCGCCTATGCCCGGATCGCCGGCGTCGCGGCCGGGCGGGTGGCGGTGGGCAGCGCGGTCGCCGTGCACTGCGGGATGATCGCCCAGTCGATGCCCTCCGGCGCCGAGATCCTCTTCCCCGAGGGCGACTTCTCCTCCCTCATCACGCCGTTCACCGTCCGCGGCGACCTGAAGACCCGCTTCGTGCCGCTGGAGCGGCTCGCCGAGTCCGTCCGCCCGGAGACCGCGCTGGTCGCCCTCTCCGCCGTGCAGTCGGCGGACGGCCGCACCGCCGACCTCGCCGCCGTCCGGGCCGCCGCCGCGGCCCACGGGGCCCGCACCCTGCTCGACGCCACCCAGTCCGCGGGCTGGCTGCCGCTGGCCGCGGGGGAGTGGGACTACACGGTCGCCGGCGCCTACAAGTACCTGCTCTGCCCGCGCGGCACCTCCTTCCTCACCGTCACGGAGGAGGCCCAGGACAGCCTGCTGCCGATCCACGCGGGCTGGGTCACCGGCGAGGAGCGGTGGGTCAACAGCTACGGCCCGGTGCGCGAACTCGCCCGCTCCGCCCGCCGGTTCGACGAGCCCGCCGCCTTCCTCGCGTACCACGGCGCGGCCCGCTCCCTCGCGCTCCTGGAGGAGATCGGCATCGAGCGGATCGAGGCGCACGACAAGGGGCTCGCCGCCCGCTTCCGCGCCGGACTGCTCTCCGCCGGGCACGAGCCGGTCATGGACGACTCCACGGTCGTCGCCGTGCCGGGCCTCGGCCACCGCGCGGACGCGCTCCGCGCCGCCGACGTCCTGCTGTCGGCCCGGGCCGGCAATCTGCGGGCCTCGTTCCACCTCTACAACACGGCGGCGGACGTCGACCGGGCCCTGGACGTCCTCGCGGGCTGACCGGCCCGGAGCTCCGGCGGTCCGACCACGTCGGACCCCGTCCGACCCCGTCGGACCGTCCGGCGGTCCGACGGTTCAGCCGTCAGCCGTCAGCCGTCAGCCGTCAGCCGTCAGTCGTCCCGCCGTCGGTCGTCAGCCGTCAGCGGTCAGTCGTCCCGCCATCGGCCGGCCGGCGGTTCAGCAGTTCAGCGGCGGGCACTCGCCCGCCTCGCCCGCCTCCGCGCGCAGGTTCTCCGCCAGGACGCCGAGGAGGCGGGCCAGCTCCGCCCGTTCCGCCGGGCCGAGCCCGGCCAGCGAGCTCTCCTCCAGGTCGGACCAGGCGCCCTCGACCCCTGCCTTCAGGGCCTGCCCCGACTCCGTCGCCTCGACGAGCACGGCCCGCCGGTCGGCGGGATCGGGGGAGCGGCGCACGTATCCGCACTGCTCCAGGCGCTGGAGCATCTTCGTCACGGTCGACGGGTCCAGGCCGAGCGACTGGATCAGCTCCGACTGGCGGACCGCCCCGCAGTCCCACAGCCGCATCATCATCAGCTCCTGGCCCGGGTAGAGGCCGAGCTCGCGCAGGCGCCGCCCCATCGCGATCCGGTGCGTCCGGGAGACCCGGGCCAGGGTCATGCCGACCGGGCCGCCGCGTGCGGCGGACGGCAGCTGCTCGGTACAGACGGGCTCGACTGTGGTCATCGGGGCTCCTCGGGGGCGGTTCCTCGCCCCCCAGGTTACCGCGACCAGGATTTTTGCTTGGCTGGCCAATGAATGGGTTACAGTGGCGGCACGCCACATACTTGGCCGACCACATATTTGCCCGGGAGACCGTCATGACCACCGCCTTCGACCCCGTCGACCTCGCCGGCGCCCGCCTCGCCAACCGCATCGCCATGGCCCCCATGACCCGCAGCCGCGCCGAGGGCGACGGCCGCCTCCCCACCACCCTGATCGCGGAGTACTACGCCCAGCGCGCCTCCGCCGGCCTGATCATCACCGAGGGCGTGCAGCCCACCGCCATCGGCCAGGGCTACCCCAACACCCCGGGCCTGCACTCCGCCGAACAGATTGCCGCCTGGCGCGAGGTCACCGACGCCGTCCACGAGCGCGGCGGCCGGATCTTCGCCCAGCTGATGCACGCCGGCCGGATCAGTCACCCCCAGGTCCTCGGCGAGGGCCTCCACCCCGTCGGCCCCTCCCCGGTCACCCCGGCCGGACAGCTCTTCGCCGGCACCGGCCTGATCGACTTCGTCGCCCCGCGCGAGCTCACCGAAGAGGAGATCCACGAGACCGTCGAGGGCTTCGCCCAGGCCGCCCGCAACGCCGTCGAGGCCGGCTTCGACGGCGTCGAGATCCACGGCGCCAACGGCTACCTGATCCAGCAGTTCCTCGCCACCGGCTCCAACCACCGCACCGACGCGTGGGGCGGCACGGTCGAGAACCGCATCCGCTTCGCCGTCGAGGTCGTCAAGGCCGTGGCCGACGCCATCGGCCCCGACCGCACCGGCCTGCGGATCTCCCCGGCCAACACCTACAACGACATCGCCGAGACCGACACCGACGAGATCTACCCGGCGCTCGTCGACGCCGTGGAGCCGCTCGGCATCGCCTACCTGCACATCACGGAGCCCGCGCCCGAGATCCGCGACCTCACGCTCGCCCTGCGCAAGCGCTACTCCGGCACGCTCATCCTCAACCCGGCCACCGAGGGCCCCACCGGCCCCGACGCCCTGGCCCTCATCGAGGACGGCACCGCCGACCTCGTCGCCTACGGCGCCCTCTTCCTCGCCAACCCCGACCTGCCCGCGCGCCTGCGCACCGGCGGCCCCTTCAACACCCCCGAGCCCGCCACCTTCTTCGGCGGCGACCACCGCGGCTACACCGACTACCCCGCGCTGTAGTCAGGGCCGCCGAAGGCACACGAAAGGGCGGGGTCCGGCGCCGGACCCCGCCCTTCGGGTATGTACGGACGTCCCCGCCCTTCGGGCACGTACGGACGTCCCCGCCCGCGCAGGGCGTGCCCCCGCCGGCCGGCGCCCGTGCCGCGGACTACGCCCAGGTCTCCGTGACCGCCCGGCGCGCGCCCTCCAGGTCCACCTTCCGGCCGGCCTCGCCGAGCACCGCGCCCAGGGCGGCCAGCGACGACTGCACGGCGTTCGGGGTCGCGTCGGCTCCGTAGTGGTTCACCCGGACCATCTCCTTCGCCAGCGCCCCGCCGCCCGCGATCAGCGGCAGCGACGGGTCCGCCGCCAGCGCCTTCGCCACCAGCTCGGAGGCGTCCAGGTCCGCCGGGACCCGCAGCGTCGTCGCCACCGGGGCGGCGTCCCGCGCCTCGTACACGTACGGCTCCAGGCCGCCGCCCAGCGCCCGCGCGCCCGCCCGGGTCGCCGCCGCGGCCGAGGCGTGCCGGGCCATCAGCCGGTCCAGGCCCTCCGCCTCGATCCGCTCCACGCACGCCTCCAGGGCCAGCATCTCCAGCTGCGCCGGAGCGTGCAGCAGCGTCCTGCGGCCGCCGTCGATCCAGCGCTCCTTCCAGTCCAGGAGGGAGAGGTACGAGCGGCGCGGGGCGGCCGGGTTGGCGGCGAAGCGCTCCCAGGCCCGCTCGCTCACCGACACCGCGGAGACCCCGGCCGGGCCGCCCATCGCCTTCTGCGCGCCGATGATGCACATGTCGACGCCCCAGGCGTCCGGCAGCACCGGCTCGGCGCCGATGGAGGCCACCGCGTCCAGGTAGAACAGGGCGCCGTGGGCGCGCACGACCTCGCCGATCTCCGCGACCGGGTTGGTGTTGCCGGTGGCGGCCTCCGCGTGCACCAGCGACACGAAGTCGATCTCCGGGTGCTCGGCGAGCGCCCGCTCCACCTGCCCGGCGGTGACCGCGGTGTGGAAGGGCACGGCCAGGTCGACCACGGTCGCCCCGCAGTCGCGCAGCCAGTTGCCGAAGGTCTGCCCGTACGGACCGGTCACCACGTTCAGCGCGGTCGAGCCGGCCCGCGCCCCGCTGCGGATGCACCCCTCCAGGGGCAGCAGCGCCTCGCCCTGGGTGATCACCACGTCCTGCTCGGTGGAGAGCAGCGCGGCGACCCGCCGCTCGATGGACGCGAAGTGCGCGGCGGTCATCGGGGCCAGGTCGAGCAGCGGATGTGTCACGGTCACGGTGGTGCCTTCTCGGGTCGGTGGTACGGCCGGAGGCGTCCCGCCGATCGTGCCGGACACCCGTCGGCCAGCGTACGCCCACCGCCCCCGCGGGCCCTCGTACAGTGCTGGCATGAGCGATCACGAGGTGGTGCACGTGAAGGGGCGGGTGCTCGTCGGCCCGGACGACGTGCGGGACGAACTCTGGTGCGTGGACGGGCGGATCACCTTCGAGCGGCCGGCGGGGGAGGCCGTGGCCGTCGAGGGCTGGGCCCTGCCCGGTCTGGTCGACGCCCACTGCCACGTCGGCCTGGACCGGCACGGCCCCGTCGACGAGGCCACGGCGGAGAAGCAGGCCCTCACCGACCGGGACGCCGGCACCCTGCTGATCCGGGACGCCGGCTCGCCCTCCGACACCCGCTGGATCGACGCGCGCGAGGACCTGCCGAAGATCATCCGGGCCGGCCGGCACATCGCCCGCACCCGCCGCTACATCCGCAACTACGCCCACGAGATCGAGCCCGCCGACCTCGTGGCCTACGTCGGCCGGGAGGCCCGGCGCGGCGACGGCTGGGTCAAGCTGGTCGGCGACTGGATCGACCGCGAGGTCGGCGACCTCACGCCGTCCTGGCCGCGCCCCGAGGTGGAGGCGGCGATCGCCGAGGCGCACCGGCTCGGCGCCCGGGTCACCGCCCACTGCTTCGCCGAGGACTCGCTGCGCGATCTGGTCGAGGCCGGCATCGACTGCGTCGAGCACGCCACCGGCCTGACCGAGGAGACGATCCCGCTCTTCGCGGAGCGGGGCGTCGCGATCGTCCCCACGCTGGTGAACATCGCGACCTTCCCGCACCTCGCGGACGGCGGCGAGGCCAAGTTCCCCCGCTGGTCCGCCCACATGCGGCGGCTGCACGCGCGCCGGTACGACACCGTCCGCGCCGCGTACGACGCGGGCGTGCCCGTCTTCGTCGGCACCGACGCGGGCGGCTCCCTCGCCCACGGCCTGGTCGCCGAGGAGGTCGAGGAGCTGACGAAGGCCGGCATCCCGGCCCTCGACGCCCTCTCGGCCACCACCTGGGGGGCCAGGGCCTGGCTCGGCCGCCCCGCCCTGGAGGAGGGCGCCCCCGCCGACCTGGTCGTCTACGACCAGGACCCGCGCGCGGACGTCCGCGTCCTCGCGGCCCCGCGCCGGGTCGTCGTCAACGGCCGGATCATCGCCTGACGGCGCCGGCCGGCCGGGCCGGGTCCCCGCCCGGCGGGACGGCCGGACCCCCGGCGGACGGCCGGACCCCCGGCGGACGGCCGGACCCCCGCCCGGAGTCGTCGGTCAGACGGTCCGGCGGAGGAAGGCCAGCCGGGCCTTCTTCTCCGGGATGAACACCTCCGGCAGGTCGACCTCGGGGAGGACGACCTCGGGCCCCAGCTCGAAACCGGCCAGCGCCATGCGCGTGACGGCCTTCTCGTTCGACGCGTCGGGCTCGACCACGATCCGGGTGTGGTCACGGAGGCAGAAGGCGGTGAGCGCCGTGATCAGACCGGTCGAGAAGCCGTGCGACGGGGTGGTGCTCGGGGCGATGAAGAAGTGGCAGCCGATGTCGCCCTCCTCCACCTCGTAGCACTCGCTGACCCGGTCCGCCCCGGGCTCGTACGTCTGGAAGATCGCCGCCGGCTCCCCGTCGAGCTCCACCATGAAGCCGTGGTGGGTGGTGAGCGAGTCCAGGTGTGCGTAGATGTCCCTGACCTGCTCGACGGTGGTGCCGTTCATGCCCCAGAAGCGGGCCCGCTCCTCGTTGACCCACGCGTGGAGGAGCGGGGCGTCCGCGTCCGGGACGATCGGTCTGACGGCGACGGTGCCGAGGCCCTCGACGGCCTGGACGTAGACGGGGGTGGTCATCCCTGCTCCTTGGTGAGGCGGTTCCAGTCGGTGGTGACGGGGGCGAGGTCGCCCCGCAGCCACAGGGGGAGTTGGTCTTCGTGGTGCGGGTCGCCCGCCACCCCGGACGCGCCGAACGGCACGATCCAGCCGCTGCGTCCGCGGTCGGCGAGGTCCCACACGTAACGGGCGGCGGACGCCCGGGCGCTGCGGTCGGTGTAGCCGGGCGCGCTGGAGGTGGAGAGGACGCAGTCGTGGTCGCCGGCGAGCCCGGGCCACCGCGCGTCGCTCCCGTCGGCGGGATCCGGCAGCGCCTGCCAGGGCGCGAGCCGGTGGGTGACGCCCCAGGCGGCGGGCGGCTCGCCCGCGCCGGTCTCCTCCAGCGCCTCGCGGACGACCCGGGCGACGTCGCCGGCCGGGACGGGTCCGGACACCAGCAGCGTCTCCAGGGCGAGGCCGACCCGGGGGCCGAGGTACAGCCAGGGCCGGAACACCTCGGGGTACGGCGCCGGTTCGCGCAGCCCCGCGAAGACCTCGTGCGCGGCGAGCCGGCGCACCACCGCGCCCCGCACGGCCGCGTAGAGCCCGGCGTCGGTGCTGTCGGCGGCCATCCGCCGGTCCCAGGCGAGCAGCCGCTTCCGGACGTCCGCGGCGGCCGGGGAGAGCTCCCCCGCGGCCTCCACGGCGGCGAGCAGCCGGGCCGCCGCGCGGTTGTCGGTGTCGCGGTGGACGGCGGCGGTGGCCTCGGCGGTCCAGGCGTCGGACGCGTCGAGCAGCTCGGCGATCCGGTCGGCCCGGTGCGCGGGCGCGAACTCGACGCCGAGCGGGGCGGCGATCCCCCGGGCGTTGGCCATCACCGCGTGGCCGCGCACCTCGGCGCGGGGCAGCGGCGCGGGGTCCGCCGCCCAGGCGTGCCCGGGCTCCCAGGCGGGCACGGGCCGCAGCGAGTTGGCGCGGTCACGGACCGGGACGTGTCCGGCGACCCGGTGCAGCAGCCCGCCCGCGGTGTCGGCGGCGAGCACCACGTTCACCGGTTCCACCCAGGCGTCCAGGGCCGTGTCGACCTCGGCGACGGTACGGGCGGCGAGCAGGCGCGGCAGGACCTCGAAGCCCAGCCGGCCGGTGACCCGGGGCACGTACCGCAGGCTCAGCCCCTCCCACTCGGCGCCGGGCGCGTCCGGCCCGTCATCGGTGATCACCGGGCCGCGGCCGGTCTCGACCAGCTCGACCAGGACCGGGTCGCCGCCGGAGACCTCGACCGTCTCGGTGTGCGCGGTGGCCGGGCGCCAGCCGTCCGGGCCGTACGCCTCGACGCCGCCGTCGGCGGTGCGCCGCAGCCGCTCCCGGTAGAGGTCCTGGTAGTCGGCCATCGCGTTGGTGATGGCCCAGGCGACCGGCCCGGTGTGCCCGAAGTGGGCGAGGCCGGGCACGCCCGGCACGGCGAGGCCGACGACGTCGTACTCCGGGCAGGCGAGCCGGATCTGCTGGTAGACGCCCGGCGCCTCGATGAACCGGTGCGGGTCGCCGGCCACCAGGGCCGCCCCGCTCGCGGTCCGCTCGCCGGCCACCAGCCAGCCGTTGGAGCCGGCCGTGGCCGGCCCGTCGGCGGCGAACAGCTCGGTCCACTCCTCGCCGAGCCCGGTCGCCACCTGCTCGCGCCACAGCTTGGTCGGGAATCCGGCGAAGAGGATGTGGGTGGAGAGCCAGACGGCCAGCGGCGTCCACGCCTCCCAGCGTCCGGCGGAGAGCCCGGTCGCGGCGAACTCGGGGGCCCGGGGGGCCCCTTCGGCCAGGCCGTCGTTGACGCCGTCGGCGTAGGCCCGGACCCAGTCCGCGGTCTCCGGGTCGGTCTCCTCCAGGCGCGCCAGGCAGCGGCGCGCGGTGTCGGCGAGCCGGGCCCGCCGGACGAAGACGTCCCAGCCGGTCTCGGCCGCGCCGAGGAAGGCGGCGGTGGTGCCCTGGGCCCGGTGGCGCTCGACCTCCAGCTGCCAGGCGCGGTCGCGCGCGGTGACCCGGCCCTGCGCGAAGGCCAGTTCCTCCGGGTCCGCGGCACGCAGATGGGGGACGCCGTACGCGTCCCGGTAGACCTCGATGCTCACCCGATCCGATCCCGTCCGTGTGCTTCCAGATGTCGTTAGGTTAGGCTGACCTAAATTAATCGCTGACCCAAAGTAACCCATGGGTCCGGGGGAGGAGCACGCGGTGGGGCACGGGTGGCAGGGCGCCGTCCTGAAGCTGATGGGCGCCAAGGACTTCACGTTCACCGTCACGGGGGCCGAGCAGGTCACCGACGACTACCGGAGGGTCCACTTCACGGACGGCGGGCTGCTCGCCGCCGCCGGGGTCCACCCGACGATGTGGGTCCGGATCTGGTTCGCGAACGCGGGCAGGCCGCACCAGCGCGGCTACACCCTGGTCGACCCCGACCAGGAGGCCGGCACCTTCAGCCTGGAGTTCGCGCTCCACGACGGCCCCGCAAGCCACTGGGCCCGCGGCTGCGCCCCCGGCGACACCGTCGAGGCCACCCTCCAGGGCACCGGCTTCGAGACGCCCGAGCCCCGGCCCGAGCGGCTGCTCGTCGTCGGCGACCCGGCCTCGCTGCCGGCCGTCAACTCGCTGCTCGACGCGCACCCGGACATCCCGGCCACCATCTGGTTCGAGACCCAGCACGCCTCCGACGAGGAGCTGCCGTTCCGCACCGACCCGGACCGCCACGAGCTGCGCCGGGTGCCCCGGCAGCGGGCCGGCGCCGCCCTCGTGGAGCGGGTCAGGGCCGAGCTGTCCGCGCTCGCGGGGCCGGAGGCGTACGTGTGGATCGCCTGCGACACCGCGACGACCCGCGCGCTGGCCTCGTACGCCCGCAAGGAGCTGGCGCTGCCGAAGGACCGGGTCCACGCGCTGGGTTACTGGCGGGCGAGCTGAACCACTCCGCCCGAGCGTGATGTTGACGATCCGTGACCCCGCCGGGGCGCGGATCGTTTCCTTTGCCCGCGCGGAGGCCCCGCGCGCTCGGACGCACCTCCCCGTACGAAACACGCGGGGCGACCGGGAACGGTTGTGTCGTAAAGAATCGAAAATGAACACGGAAACCCCCCTTTGGAGTGAACTCACGCCAGGCAACTGTCGGTTCACTCTCCGTGCGTAAAGATTCCGGTGTCTCAAGTCGCCGCCGCCGCGCAGACCCACCGTCCCCGTGGTGAGCGGCCGGCGACGCCATGTCCTTCTGTGGGGGTTCCACCATCTTGAACAGCAACACCTTCCGCGTGCCCGCCCGCCGCACCGCCGCCGCCGCGACCGTCGTCGCCCTGGCCGTCGGTCCCGTCCTCCTCGCGGCCCCGGCCGCCCAGGCGACGGACGGAGAGCGCCGCGAGGGCAAGGCCGGCGCCGTCGTGCTCCGCACCGGACTCGACGTCTCCCTGCTCGGCGAGACCGTGAAGATCCCGGTCCGCGCCACGCTCAACGAGGTCCAGGCGCCCGAGAGCGAGAACAAGACCGCGCTCAGCGTGAAGGTGCGGGGCGCGGAGGGCGGCAAGCCGATCGACATCCTCGCCGCCGACGTCGCCACCTCGACCGCCACCGTCGACGAGCGCAAGGCCGAGGGGTACGTCAACCTCGCCAAGGCCCGCGTCCACGTCCCCGGCCTCCCCTCCCTCGCCATCGTCGAGGTCGAGAAGGTCACCTCCAAGGCGGTCTGCGAGACCGGGAAGAAGCCGGTCGCCGAGTCCAACGTCCTCGGCCACGTCCAGGCCCTCGGCAAGAAGATCACCCTCACCGCGGGCGGCCGCACCGAGCTCGACGTGCCCGCCGTCGGCCGGATCACGCTGGACCTCTCCCGCACCAGCACCACCACCCGCACCGCGGCCGCCACCGCCCTGGAGCTCGACGTCGAGGTCGACCCGCTCGAACTCGGCGTCGCCAAGGTCAAGGGCACCGTCACCCTCGCCGAGGCCACCTGCGAGACGCCCGACGGCCCGGCCCCGACCGAGAAGCCCACCGAGAAGCCGACCGAGAAGCCCACGGAGCAGCCGACCCAGGAGCCCACCGAGCAGCCGACCGGCAAGCCGACGGAGAAGCCCGCCGAGCAGCCCTCGCCGCGGCCCGCCGAGCCCGAGGACGACGGCGGCATCACCACCAACAACGGCGGCTCCACCCCGACCCAGAACCTCGCCGAGACCGGCGGCAGCTCCGCCACCCCGTACCTCGCGGGCGGCGCCCTCGTGCTCCTGCTCGCCGGCGGCGGCGCCGTGGCCCTGACCCGCTCCCGCGCCCGCGCCCGCGGCTGACGGTCCGAGGGGGAGGCAGGGGGAACCGGGCCGGACGGGCGGTGCGACGACACCGCCCGCCCGGCCCGTCCGAGATCCGGGGGTACGCCTCCGGCCCAGCCGTGACGCGGAAGCCCGGCCGTGACGCGGAAGCGCGCCTCCGGCCCGCCCGTGGCCCGAGGATGTTCGGCCGGCCGCCGAGCCCCTGCCCGGCCCTCAGGGGCCGCGGGCAAGCCGAAGGGTCAGCCGCCCAGCAGCAGTGCCTGGTCCAGCGCCTGGAGGAAACGATTCGTCGTCGCCCGGTCCCGGACCGCGAGCCGCAGCCAGTGCCGGTCGAGGCCCGGGAACGTGTCCCCGCGCCGGGCCGCGAACCCCAGCAGCCGCAGCCGCTCCCGGATCGCGTCCGCGCCCTCGATCCGGATCAGCACGAACGGCCCCTCGGCCGCCGCCACCGTCCGCACCTCGTCGAACTCCGCGAGCCCCGCCAGCAGATGGGCCCGCTCCGTCCCGATCCGGTGCGCCGCGTGCTCCGCCTCCGCCAGCGCCGCCCGCGCCATGCACGCCTCCGCCGCCACCAGCGCCGGCGTCGACACCGGCCACAGCGGCTGCGCCCGCTCCAGCAGCGCCACCGTCTCCGGCTCCGCGAGCACGTACCCGATCCGCAGCCCCGCGAGACCCCAGGTCTTCGTCAGGCTCCGCAGCACCACCAGACCCGGCACGTCCGTCCGCCCGGCCAGCGCCTCCCGCTCGCCCGGCACCGCGTCCATGAACGCCTCGTCCACGACCAGGTACCGCCCCGGCCGCGCAAGCGACGCGATCGTCTCCGCCGGATGCAGCACCGAGGTCGGGTTGGTGGGATTGCCGATCACCACCAGGTCCGCGTCCTCCGGCACCGCCGCCGGATCCAGCCGGAAGCCGTCCTCCTCGCGCAGCAGGACCCGGCCCACCTCGTGCCCGGCGTCCCGCAGGGCCGCCTCCGGCTCGGTGAACTGCGGATGCACCACCACCGGGCGGCGCACCGGCAGCGCCCGCGCCAGCAGCACGAACGCCTCGGCCGCGCCCGAGGTCAGCAGCACCCGCCCGGTGGGCAGGTCGTGCCGCTCGGCCACCGCCGCGCGGGCCGAACGCCCGTCCGGATAGGCGGCCAGGCTCGTCAGCGAGTGGGCGATCCGTTCCCGCAGCCAGTCCGGCGGGGTCGCCGTCCGGACGTTGACCGCGAGGTCGATGAGTTTCTCGTCCCGGACCTCGGCGTCACCGTGATGACGCAGGTCGTGGGCTTGGCTGCCCGTGTGGGGGCCTTCCGTGTGGGTGTCCATGTCCGCCGTCGTGTGGGGGGTGGGGATGTGGGGTGTGCCAGGCTCGCCAGCGATGTACCCGCACGTCAAGGGCGACAACCGTGCGACGGACGTCACTTCGTCCTGACGAAACCGGACGAAACCTGCGATCGCGCACGTCACGCGGCGCGACTTCCGCTTCGGCACCAGCAGCACCGCCCCCGGACCCGCCGCCCGCAGCGCCGCCGCCTCCGCCACCGACGCCGTCCCCGTCGCCGCCAGCGGCACCTCCGACGGATGCGGCACCGCCACCCCGGCCAGCTCCTCCGCCGGGAACCCCGTCACCGGCACCCCGAGGCGCGCCGCCGCCGCCACGATCCCCGGCTCCGCCACGCGCCCGTCCAGTGTCGCGAGCCCCCGCACGCGCGCGTGCCCCGCCCCTCCCGCCTCCGCGAGCGCCGCCCGGACCAGCGCCAGGATCTCGTCCTCCGACGCCCCCGACCGGGCCCCGACGCCGATGTGCAGACCGGGCGTCCCATCCGATACCAAAGGGCCATGGCTGTGGTCGTCGCGCTCGGCGCGTTCCTCATGACGCTCTTCGGCGGCTGGGTCGCGCAACGCGTCACCGACCGCCGGCACCTCGTCCTCGGACTCGCCGGCGGCCTCATGCTCGGCGTCGTCGGGCTCGACCTGCTCCCCGAGGCCCTGGAGGCCGCGGGGGCCGAGGTCTTCGGCGTCCCCGAGGCCCTGCTCCTCTTCGTCGGCGGCTTCCTCTTCGCCCACGTGGTGGAGCGGCTCCTCGCCACCCGCCGTGCCGCGCACGGCGCCGAGCCGGGGGAGCGCACCCCGCAGGTCGGGCTCGTGGCGGCCGGCGCCATGGTGCTGCACAGCCTCATGGACGGCATCGCGCTCGGCGCCGCCTTCCAGGTCGGCGGCGGCATGGGGGCCACCGTCGCGCTCGCCGTCGTCACCCACGACTTCGCGGACGGCTTCAACACGTACACGCTCACCAGCCTGTACGGGAACGAGCGCCGGAAGGCCCTCGCCATGCTCTTCGCCGACGCGCTCGCCCCGATCGCGGGCGCCGCCCTCGCCACGTTCCTCACTCTTCCGGAGGAACTTCTCGGCAGCTATCTCGGCTTCTTCGGCGGCGCCCTGCTCTACCTCGCCGCCGCAGAGATCCTGCCGGAGGCCCACCACGAACACCCCGCCCGCTCCACCCTGCTCTGCACGGTCGCGGGCGTCGGCTTCATCTGGCTCGTGGTGGGGCTCTCCGGCGGCTGACCTCACGCGCAGCGCCCCACGAACCGCGCGGCCACCTCCGGCGACCCCGCCCAGTGGGTGTGCACGTAACTCGCGTGCACCCCGCCCTGCACGAAGCCCTCCATACGCCGCTCCGGCTGCCGCAGCCCCCAGGCCGCGGACTCCCCGGCGCCCGGCTCGATCACCGTCCGGTGGAACTCGTGCCCGCGCAGCCGCGCCCCGGCCGGCGCCAGCACGCTGTCGCTCACGGCCACCGCGTCCCGGTACCCGAGCGTGAGCCGCTCCGACATCCGCGCGTCCGCGTCGAGCACCCCGCACATCGGCGTGCCGTCCAGCGACCGCGCCAGGTACAGCAGCCCGGCGCACTCGGCGGCGACCGGTGCCCCGCCCGCCGCCAGCTCCGCCACGGCCTTCCGCAGCGGCTCGTTGGCGGCCAGCTCCGCCGCGTACATCTCCGGGAACCCGCCGCCTATGACGAGCCCGCCCGTCCCCTCGGGGAGCGCCTCGTCCCGCAGCGGGTCGAAGGCGACCACCTCGGCCCCGGCGGCCCGCAGCAGCTCGGTGTGCTCGGCGTACGAGAACGTGAACGCCGCCCCGCCGGCGACCGCGACGACCGGCCGGCGGCCCGCCGGAGGCGCCACGACGGCCGGGCTCCACGCCTCCGTGTCCAGCCGCGGGGCCGACCGCGCGAGCGCCAGCAGCGCGTCCAGGTCGCACCCCCGGCGCACCTGCTCCGCCTGTGCCGCCACCGCCTCCACGGCCTGCGCCTGCCGCTCGGCGACCGGGATCAGCCCGAGGTGCCGCGACGGCGTCGCCACGGCGGGCGCCCGCCGCAGCACCCCGAGGACGGGCACGCCCGACTCCCCGAGCGCCTCCCGCAGCAGGTGCTCGTGCCGGTCGGTCGCGACCTTGTTGAGGATCACCCCGCCGATCCGCACCTCCGGGTCCCAGGACGCGAAGCCGTGCACCAGCGCCGCCACCGACCGCGACTGCGAGGAGGCGTCCACGACCAGCACCACGGGCGCCTTCAGCAGCTTCGCCACCTGCGCGGTGGACGCCAGTTCACCCTGGTCCGCGGCCCCGTCGTACAGGCCCATGACCCCCTCGACCACGGCCAGGTCGCAGCCGCGCGACCCGTGCGCGAAGAGCGGCGCGACCAGCCCCGTCCCGCACATGTACGCGTCGAGGTTGCGGCCCGGGCGGCCGGTGGCGAGCGCGTGGTAGCCCGGGTCGATGTAGTCGGGCCCCACCTTGTGCGGGGAGACGGACAGGCCGCGGGAGGCGAACGCGGCCATCAGGCCGGTCGCCACCGTGGTCTTCCCCGCCCCCGACGACGGGGCCGCGATGACGAGACGTGCTACCACTCGATGCCCCGCTGGCCCTTCTGACCGGCGTCCATCGGGTGCTTGACCTTGGACATGTCGGTGACGAGATCGGCGAAGTCGACCAGCTCCTGCGGCGCGTTGCGGCCGGTGATCACCACGTGCTGATGGCCCGGACGGTCCCGCAGCACCTCGACGACCTCCTTCACGTCGATCCAGCCCCAGTGGAGCAGGTACGCGAACTCGTCGAGGACGTAGAACTTGTACCGCTCCTCGGCCAGGTCCCGCTTGACCTGCTCCCAGCCCTCGCGCGCCTTGTCCTCGTGCGACTGCTCGCCCTCGGCGACCTCGCGCTGGATCCAGGACCAGCCCTCGCCCATCTTGTTCCAGGTGACCGTCCCGCCCTTGCCGGTCTCGCCGAGCGCCTTGAGGGCGTTCTCCTCGCCGACCTTCCACTTGGCGGACTTCACGAACTGGAACACCCCGATCGGCCAGCCCTGGTTCCAGGCGCGCAGCGCCATCCCGAAGGCGGCCGTCGACTTCCCCTTGCCGACGCCCGTGTGCACCATCACCAGCGCCCGGTTGCGGCGCTGACGGGTCGTGAGACCGTCGTCGGGCACGACGGTCGGCTGTCCCTGCGGCATTAAGCGGCCCTCCTGGCAGAGTGGTTGACTTGTGCTTCTCGTACGAGCCCGGCGATCGCGTCGGCGCGCAGTTCGTCCAGGGTGACGGCGGTGCCGCCCAGATCACGGGCGAGGCTCCCGGCGAGACCGAGCCGCACGGGGCCCGCCTCGCAGTCCACGACCACGCTCGCGGTGCCGTCGGCGGCGTGCAGCCGCGCGGCCCGAGCGGCCAGCCCCACCGGGTCCGGCCCGCCGCCGGTCGCCCGCCCGTCGGTCACGACCACCAGCAGCGGCCGGCGCGAGGGATCCCTCAGCCGCTCCACCCGCAGCACGTCGTGCGCCTTCAGCAGCCCGGCGGAGAGCGGCGTACGGCCTCCGGTCGGCAGCTCCTCCAGACGGGCGGCGGCCGCGTCCACGGAGGACGTCGGGGGCAGCGCCAGTTCGGCCCCGCGCCCCCGGAAGGTCACCAGGCCCACCTTGTCGCGCCGCTGGTACGCGTCGAGCAGCAGCGACAGCACCGCGCCCTTCACCGCGCCCATCCGCTTGCGGGCCGCCATCGACCCGGAGGCGTCCACGACGAACAGCACGAGGTTCCCCTCGCGCCCCTCCCGCACCGCCTGCCGGAGGTCGTCCCGGCGCACCACGAGCCCCGCCCCCGACCGGCCCCGCGCCCGCTGGTGCGGGGCGGCGGCCCGGACGGTCGCGGCGAGGTGCAGCTTGGTCAGCGCGCCCCGGGGCCGGGTGGACCCGGTGGTCCTGCCGTGCTCGGTCCGGGCCCGGGAGCGCCGCCCGGCGGCCCCGTCGCCCAGTCCGGGCACGCTGAGCATCTTCGTGCGGAACGGCTCGGCGGCCTTCACCGCGGCCCGCTCACCGGCCCCCCGGGGAGCGGGCGCCCCGCCGGGCTCCGGCGCCGGCGCCTCTTCCGGTACGCCGCCGGTCTCGGGCGCGGGCCCCTCGCCGCCCCGCGGCGGCACCCCGCCGCCACCGGGACCGCCGTCCCCCGGCCCGTCGGGACCCCGGTCCGGATCCGGATCGTCCTCGGGCTCCTCGCCCTTGAACCGCTCCAGGGTCTCGTCGAGCTTGTCCTGGTCGATGCCCGGCGCGTCGAAGGGATTGCGCCGGCGACGGTGGGGGAGCGCGAGCAGCGCGGCCTGCCGCACGTCCTCGCTCGTGACCTCCTCCCGGCCCGCCCACGCGGCGAGCGCGGTCGCGGTCCGGGCCATCACGATGTCGGCGCGCATGCCGTCGACCTCGAACGCGGCGCAGGTGGCGGCGATCTGGAGCAGCACGGCGTCACCGAGGGCCACCGAGGGCAGGAGCTCGCGCGCGGCGACGATCCGCGCGCGCAGCGCGGCCTCCTCGCCGGCCCAGCGGGCGGCGAAGCCGGCCGGGTCGTCCTCGAACGCCAGCCTGCGCCGCACCACCTCGACCCGCTCCTCGGGCACCCGGGAGGCGGCGACCTCCACGGTGAGCCCGAAGCGGTCGAGGAGCTGCGGCCGCAGCTCGCCCTCCTCGGGGTTCATCGTCCCGACGAGCAGGAACCGGGCGGCGTGCCGCACCGAGACGCCCTCGCGCTCGACGTGGGAGGCGCCCATGGCGGCGGCGTCGAGGAGGTGGTCGATCAGGTGGTCCGAGAGGAGGTTGACCTCGTCGACGTAGAGGATTCCCCGGTGGGCCGCGGCGAGCAGGCCCGGCTCGAACGCCTTCACCCCGTCGGCGAGCGCCTTCTCGATGTCGAGCGACCCGACGAGCCGGTCCTCCGAGGCCCCGACGGGCAGCTCGACCATCCGGGCGGGCCGCGCGTCGGCGCCGCCGTCCCCGTGCGGCCCGTCCGGGCATCCGGGGTCGGGCGAGGCGGGGTCGCAGCTGAACCGGCACCCGGCGACGACGGCCACCTCGGGCAGCAGCTCGGCGAGCGCGCGCACGGCGGTGGACTTGGCGGTGCCCTTCTCGCCCCGCACGAGCACGCCGCCCACGCTCGGGCTGACGGCGTTCAGCAGCAGCGCGAGCCGCAGGTCGTCCATGCCGACGACGGCGGTGAACGGATAGCGGGTGCTCATCGGGCGGTCACTCCTTCGGTGCGTACGGATGCGGGGGCCGGGCGGACGCTCACGGCGCCCCCGGTGGCACGAACGGCAGCCCCTCGGGCGCGCCCTTCTCGATGAGCCGCAGCAGCGCGTCCGTGTCGGCGTGCTCCTCGATCAGGTCGCCGAGCCGGTCCAGCTGCTCCTCGCGCAGCGCCCCGAAGGACGTGTCCGGGGCCGGGACGAAGGCCCGTCCAGCCGCCGCGGCGACCTCGCGGAGGAAGGCGCGGCGGAAGCCGTCGCTCTCCAGGGAGCCGTGCCAGTGGGTGCCCCAGACGGCGCCGACGCGGCAGCCGTCGAGGAACGGCTCCCCGCCGCGCACGTCCGCGACGCCGTGGTGGATCTCGTACCCCTCGACCGGTTCGCCGAGCGCCTCGCCGACCGGCCGGGCGAGGGTCTTCTCGCGCGCGAACCGGACCCGTACGGGCAGCAGGCCGAGGCCGTCGACGGCGCCCGCCCTCGACTCGACCTCGTCCTCGATGTGCTCGCCGAGCGCCTGGAAGCCGCCGCAGATCCCCAGCACCGGGCGCCCCTCGGCGGCCCGCCGGGCCAGCGCGCCGGCGAGGCCCCGCTCGCGCAGCCAGGCCAGCGCCTTGACCGTGCCGCGGGTGCCCGGCACGACGACCAGGTCCGCGTCGGCCAGCTCCTCCGGCCGGTCGACGAACCGCACGATCACGCCCGGCTCGGCGGCCAGCGCGTCGACGTCGGTGAAGTTCGACATCAGGGGGACGGCGCAGACGGCGACCCGCAGCACGTCGGCGCCGAGCGGCGGCGCCACGACGGACTCGCGGACGGTGCCCCGCAGCGAGACCCGCAGCCCGTCCTCCTCGTCGATGCCGAGGCCGTGGGCGTACGGCAGCACACCGAGGGTCCGGCGCCCGGTCAGGCCGTGCAGCATGTCGAGCCCGGGCTCCAGCAGCGTCACGTCGCCCCGGAACTTGTTCACCAGATATCCGGCGATCAGTTCCTGGTCCTCGGGGGCGAGCAGCGCCGTCGTGCCGAAGAACTGGGCGAAGACCCCGCCCCGGTCGATGTCGCCGACCACGACCACGGGGAGCCGTGCGGCCCGCGCGATGCCCATGTTGACGATGTCGGTGCGGCGCAGGTTGATCTCGGCGGGGCTGCCCGCGCCCTCGCAGATCACCGCGTCGTGTGTGGCCCGCAGCTCCTCCAGGCAGGCGAGGACCGGCTCGAAGAGGGTCTGCTGCCGGCCGCCGTGGTAGCCGCGGGCGCTCATCTCGCCGACCGGCTTGCCCATGAGGACGACCTGGCTGGACCGGTCGCCGCCCGGCTTGAGCAGCACCGGGTTCATCAGCGCGGTCGGCTCGACGCGGGCGGCCTGCGCCTGCATGGCCTGGGCGCGGCCTATCTCGGCGCCCTCCCGCGTCACGAAGGAGTTGAGGGACATGTTCTGTCCCTTGAACGGCGCCACCTTGACGCCCTGCCGGACCAGCCAGCGGCAGATGCCGGCCGTGACGACGCTCTTGCCCGCGTCGGAGGTCGTCCCGGCGACGAGCAGCCCCCCACCCCTCACTTCGTCCTCCGCTTCACCGTGTCGGTCAGGATCCGGCCGCCCACGCAGGCGGCCAGGGTCAGCCAGGTCACCCGGCGGGAGAGCCGGACGGCCCGGTCGATGTCGGCGACCTCGACGGGCCGCCCGCCGCCGTTGAGGACGGGCCGGTGCTCGACCCGCCCGCCGTACGAGAGTGTCCCTCCGAGCCGTACCCCGAGGGCGCCCGCGAACGCGGCCTCGACCGGTCCGGCGTTGGGGCTGGGGTGCTTCCCGGCGTCGGACCGCCAGGCCCGTACGGCCCCGCGCGGGTCCCCGCCGGCGGCGGTCGCGAGGGCGGCGGTGAGCCGGGCGCCGGGCCAGCCGGCCAGGTCGTCGAGACGGGCGGAGGCCCAGCCGTAGCGCCGGTACCGGGGCGACCGGTGGCCGACCATGGCGTCCAGGGTGTTGACGGCGCGGAAGCCGAGCAGGCCCGGTACGCCGGCGACCGCGCCCCAGACGAGGGCGCCGACGACGGCGTCGGAGGTGTTCTCGGCGACGGACTCGACGACCGCGCGGGCCATCGCGGGGCCGTCCAGGGCCTGCGGGTCCCGTCCGACGAGGTGCGGCATCCGTTCCCGGGCGACCTCCAGGTCGCCGGCGGCGAGCGCCCCGCCGATGGCCCGGGCCTCCCGGCCCAGGGTCGTCCCGCCGACGACGGCCCACACGGAGGCGGCGGTCAGCGCGGCGGAGGCGGTGCGGCTGCCCCGGACCGTGCGGGCGGCCAGCGCTCCGGCGGCGGCGGCACCCCCCGCGCAGACGGCGGTGTGCAGCGTGCCCCGGCCGCGGTGGTCGCGCCAGAGGCGCTTCTCGACGGCGGCGGCCGCCCGCCCGAAGGCGGCGACGGGATGGCCGCGGCGGGGATCGCCGAGGACCAGGTCGACGGCGAGGCCGGCGGCCGCTCCGTACGCGAAGACTGCGGTGGCTCGGGAAGCCACGGGGATGCGGCCGGGCATGGCGGCGTGTCCTCACTCAGGGTCCGCGCCCTGGGTCGACGTGACCGGCGGCGAGAGTTCCTGACTCCCGGGTCCCGGCTCTCCGCCGGGCCCGGTCACAGTGGCGGGACCGCGCCGGAATCGCACCGGGCTTCCTCTCCATTGCCGCCGTATTGGCCCCGGCAGTCCACCACGCCCCGCGAAGGGCCGTCAACTCACCCTTGACCTGCGACGGGTCACTGTGCGGAGCGCCACAGACACGAGGGCCGGGCCCGCCCTCGTCATGAGGTGCGGGCCCGGCCCCGGAGCGTCGTGGATCAGACGACGATGAGGTAGATCCCGTAGGCGACGGCCGCCGCGCAGAGCGCGAAGCAGGCGTAGGCGCCGGTGCGGGCGAGGGTCGCGGAGCCTCCCGTGGCCGCGGCCTCCTCCTGCTTGGTGAGGCCGACGATCCCGAGGCTGAAGAGGCCCACGAGGGCGACGGTCGCCACGAGGCTGACTCCGAAGACGGAGCCGAGAGCTGCCCAGTCGATCTTCATGGCTTGGGTTCCCGTTTCCTTAGGGGGCTCAGACCGCGGCGGCGGGGGCCGGGGGAGCGGCGGGGTCGTTCGGACCCGGCGCGTGGATGGTGGTCTTGAGGCCGTCGTCCGCGACGGCGGCGACGGAGCCGGCCGGCGGCGGGGTGACGGCGGCGATGGCCGTGGTCACGACGCCGGGGGTGCCGGAGCCGGTGTCGTCGCCGTCCAGGTCGTCGGCGGTGACGTTGGTGTGGTCGACCGGCTGGCGGCGGGAGAGCGCCCAGATCACGGCCGAGCCGCCGACCAGGACGACCGCGGTGGCGGCGATGCCCCAGGGGCCCTGCTTGGTGAGGAACTCGGCGCCGGCGCCGACGAGACCGGCGGCCGGGAGGGTCAGGCCCCAGGCGACGAACATCCGGGTGGCGGTCGACCAGCGGACGACACCGCCCTTGCGGCCGAGGCCGGCGCCCATCACGGCACCCGAGCAGGACTGGGTGGTGGAGAGGGAGAAGCCGAGGTGCGAGGAGGCCAGGATGACCGTCGCGGCGCTGGTCTGGGCGGCGAAGCCCTGCTGCGGCTGGAGGTCGGTGAGGCCCTTGCCCATGGTGCGGATGATGCGCCAGCCACCGAGGTAGGTGCCGAGCGCGATGGCGACACCGGCGGAGACGATGACCCACAGGGGCGGGTTCGAGCCGGGGGCGACGACGCCCTGCGTGACCAGGGCGAGGGTGATGATGCCCATCGTCTTCTGGGCGTCGTTGGTGCCGTGGGCGAGGGAGACGAGACCGGCGGAGGCGATCTGGCCGGCCCGGTAGCCCTTGGCGGTCGCCTTGGCCTCCGGGTTCGCCTTGATCTTGTACGTCAGCTTGGTCGCGGCCATCGCGGCGAGACCGGCGACGAGGGGCGCCGCCACGGCCGGGATGAGGACCTTGGTGACGATGGTGGAGCCGTTCACGGCCGACCAGCCGGCCGACATGACCGCGGCGCCGATGAGGCCGCCGAAGAGGGCGTGGGAGGAGCTGGACGGCAGGCCCAGGAGCCAGGTCAGCAGATTCCACAGGATGGCGCCGACGAGGGCCGCGAAGATCACTTCTGTGCGGATGCCCTCTTCGTTGATGATCCCGCCGGAGATCGTCTTGGCGACCTCGACGGACAGGAACGCGCCGACCAGGTTCAGCACGGCGGACATGGCCACCGCCGTCTTGGGCTTGAGAGCACCGGTCGAGATGGTCGTGGCCATCGCGTTGGCGGTGTCGTGGAAACCGTTCGTGAAATCGAACACGAGAGCTGTCACGACCACAATGGCGAGCAGCAGCGTGATGTGTTCCATTTACCCAGGCAATCGTTTGACGTCAGTGGCTGGTCGAACGTAGGCAACCTGAGTGAACGGAAGGTGAACTGGGTGGGGCATCACGGTGTCCCGAACCGGTGCCGTGAGATTCCGCTTCGCCTCCGGGGCGCCTCCGTGTCCACCATCCGGTCACCCCGCAACCACGGGTAATCCCGGACCGCACGGGACACACCGGACCCAAGCCGCCTACACCCCCGATCCCCCCGTTCCACCCCCTGGACGCCGTCATCCCCACGAGTCACCCCCTGGGGAGACCCTTGTCACCCTCGCGGGGGACGCGGAGGGACGGGCGGGGGACGGGGCGGGAGCCGCGCGGGGATCGGGCGGGGACGGCCAGGGGATCGGGCGGGATCGGTCGGGATCGGTCGGGGGTCACGGGAGCCGGGAGTCTCGCGAGGCGCCCCGGCGGCAGCGCCCCGGCCCGGCAGCGCCCCGGCCCGGCAGAGGCTCGGCCCCCGTCCGGCCCCCGTCCGGTGGCGGCCTTCCCGCCCCGTGCCGAGACTGAGAGCGTGCGCCCGGCTACAGCGACGGCAGCGGCCGTCACCACCCTGATCGGTGTCGGTGCGGCCGTCGTGGCGGCCGGCCGCCACGCGAGCGGCGTCGCCCTCAAGGCGACGTCCGGACGGCCCCTCCCCGGCGACCCCAAGCTCACCGTGCACGCCACGGGGCCCGAGCGGGTCACCCTCACCCGCAGCCTCGTCTCGCTGCGCCCCGGCACGTACGGGATGACGGCACCCGGCCTGCACGCGGTCACCGGCCCCGTCCTCGACCGCGTGCCGCACACCGCCGACACCGTCGTCCGCCGCCTCGAACGCGTCGAGCGCGGCGCGCTCGGGCCCGGCAGCCGCGTCCGCCTCACCCCGCAGCTGCACACCGGCACTCCGGAGACCGCCCTCGGCCTGCCCCACGAGGACATCGAGATCCCCGGGGAGCTCGGCCCGCTCCCCGCCTGGCTCGTCACCGGCCCCCGCTCCACCTGGGTCGTCGCCCTGCACGGGCTCACCGCCGGCCGCGAGCACACGCTGAACCTCGTCCCCTTCTACGCCCGCCGCCGCGTGCCGGTCCTCGTCCCCGCGTACCGGGGCGACGCGGGCGCCCCCTCGCCGGCGGACGGCCTCGCCCAGCTCGGCGACACCGAGTGGCGCGACGTCGACGCGGTCCTGCGGTACGCGGTCCGGCGCGGCGCGACCAAGATCGTCCTGCACGGCTGGGGCACCGGCGCCTCCATGGCGCTGCGCGCCGCCGCCGAGTCGGGGGTACGGGACCGGATCGCCGGACTCGTCCTCGACTCCCCGGTCCTCGACTGGGAGGCCACCGTCCGCAACCTCGCCGCCGCGCGGGGCGTGCCGGGCCCGCTGGTGCCGCTCGCCGTCCGCGCCGCCCTCGGCCGTACCGGCCCGCACCCCGACCACACGGCCGGCCTCCGGGTCCCGGTCCTGCTGGCCCACGGCCCCGACGACACGATCGCCCCCTGGGAGCCGTCCGTCGAACTGGCCGCCCGCCGCCCCGACCTGGTGACCCTCCTCCCGGTCCGCCAGGCGCCCCACACGGCCATGTGGAACGCCGACCCCCTCCGCTACGAGGAAGCCCTCCGCCGCTACCTCACCCCCCTGATGTGACCCCCATCGCCCCCGATCCCGCGCGGAGGCGCTGAGAGCGGAGCCGCCCCGTCCCGCCCGGCGCGCGGCCGGGCCGAGGGGCGGGCGAGGCGCGGCGGGGCGAAGGGCCACGCGAGGGGGCCGCGGCGCGGAGGGCCGGGGGAGGGGGTGGAGGTGGCGCCCCGTCACGGCGTGGCGGATTCCGATTGGGCTTTCGGGCCGTCAGCGGGAAGACTGCCCCCGTGACGTCTCGAAAGCCCGATGAACCATTCGCGCGCAACTCCAGACTCCGACTCGTCCGTCCGCGGTCGCTGGCCACCGCCCGACGGGCCGCGACGACGCGGCGCACCCGGCCTGCCCCGAGGCCGCCCGAGGGCACCCCGCCCCGCGCGGAGCTGGCCCGCCAGGCCCGGCTGGTCCTCGCCGACGCCGTACGGATCGCCCGCTGGGCCGCCGCGCCGCGCGGCCCGCAGGGGGGTCCCCGGGCGGCCGCCGCCGACGCCTCCGCTTCCGCTCCGCTCGACGGCCCGGCCGCAGCCGAACGGGCCGCCGCCGACCTCGACCTGACACCGGCTCGGGTCCGCGCCGGCTGGGACCGGGCCCGGCTGGCCGGTCTCGTCGAGCTGCACGGCGCGACCGTCCGCCCCGGCTGGCGCCTCCAGGCGTGGGACCGGGACGACTCCGCGGTGCTCCGCGGCTGGGTCGCGCTCCTCGACGCCTGGTCGCTGGTGCACCCCGCCCCGGAGGGCGTGGCGCCGGGCGCGGTCGCGGAGGTGGTGGAGGCGGTGCCGCAGGTCCTGTCGCTGCTCCAGCTCTCGCAGGGCCCCGTCCTCGTCCCCGCCCTGCTCGATCTGCTGGGCCAGCGCGTGGACGAACTCCGCGAGGAGCGCTGCGAGGTCCCGGGCGACGGCGTGCCCGCGCCGGCCGCGCCTCCGGCCCCCGCCGAGCGGCTGCCCGCTCTCCTCGACTGGGCCCTGGAGGGTCTGGCGGAGGTCGGCGCGCTCACCCTGGACCCGGCGGCCGGGCCGGAGGGACGTCACGCGACCCTGACCCCGCTCGGCAACTGGGCGGTCTGGGTCAAGCTGGAGCAGATCTGCGTGGCCGCCCAGAGCCCCGCCGGCAACATCGAGCAGTCCGCCGCCGACATGCTCCGCGGCTGTGCCCGGCTCACCCCGGGACCGGCCCGCGACGAGTACCGCGCCTGGCTCGCGGCCCGCACGCTGGCCGGCGCGGTCGCCGAGCTGCTCGCGGTGGCCCGCGGCGAGGACGCGCTGCTGCGCGGGCTCGCCTTCGAGGCCCTGCGGGTCGTCGGCGCTCCCGCGGAGGCGGAGGTCCGCGCCGCGGTCGCCGAGCCGTCGCTGCGCCCCTACGCGCTGCTGTGGCTCGCCGAGTACGACGGCACCGACCCCGACGACGCCCCCGAGGTCCTGACCCGCGAGGAGGCGACCTGGCTCTGGGTGGACACGGCGGCCGCCGTCGCCGACCACGGCGAGAGCGAGCTGCTGGTGCGGCACCTGGACTCGGCCGTGCAGGGCACGGTGCCCGCGCTGCTCGACGAGATCAGGGCCGTCGGTCATCCGCGGACCGTGCAGGTGCTGGTGGCGCTGGCCGCCGCCCACCCGGACCCGGCCCTGGCGAAGGCGGTCCGCCGGGCCGCGTTCCAGGTCCACACCGGGGGCGCCTGACGCCGGGCCGGGGCGCCGGCCGAAGGGCCGGGGGCCTGCCGGGAGGCCGGGGGACCGGCGCGGGACCGCGAGCCGGGAGCCCGGCGGGGATCCGCGCCGGGGTCAGTCGCTGCCGGGGGTGTACGTGCCGAAGCTCCACACGTTGCCCTCGGCGTCCTTCGCCATGTAGTCCCGGGAGCCGTACTCCTGGTCGGTGGGCGGCATCACGATCTCCACGCCGTGCGCGACGGCCCGGCCGTGGTGCTCGTCCACGTCCTGGACGTGGACGTAGACGCCCACCGGGCCGCCCGCCCCCATCGCCTTGTCGAAGACGCTGTCGGTGCCGGTGCTGCCGAGCATCACCGTCCCGTTCCCGTAGCTCAGCTCGGCGTGCGCGACGAGGCCGTCCTCGCCCTCGTACACCGCCGTGGCGGTGAACCCGAACGCCTCCGTGAGCAGCGTGATCGCCGCCTTGGCGTCCCGGTACTTCAGTGCCGGACAGATGTCGGGTGCCTCGGACATCCCGCTCACTCCCTCTCGGTTCGGCCGGATGTGACCTGGGGCACAGTCTCGCAGCCGGCGCCGGCAATCAGCGGAAGGTGTTGCACCGGGCCATGTCGCCGGTGCGGTACCCCGTGTAGAACCACTGCTGCCGCTGCTCGGCCGAGCCGTGCGTCCAGCTCTCCGGGGTCACCCGGCCCTGGAAGCGTTCCTGGATCCGGTCGTCGCCGACGGCGGCCGCCGCGTCCAGGCCGTCCCGGATGTCGGCGTCGTCGAGCCGGGAGATCAGCGGCCGGCCGGTGGACTCGTCCGGGGTGCTCGTGGCGTGCCGGGCCCACACGCCCGCGTAGCAGTCGGCCTGGAGCTCGACGCGGACGGCGTTGGAGTCCGCGCCGGTCCGTCCGTCCTGGGCCCGGCTGAGCGTCCCCATCAGGTTCTGCACGTGGTGCCCGTACTCGTGGGCCACCACGTACGCCTGGGCGAAGGGGCCGCCGCTGGAGCCGAACGTGGTCCGCAGCTCGTCGAAGAAGCCGAGGTCCAGGTAGACCTTCCGGTCGCCGGGGCAGTAGAACGGGCCGACCGCCGAGCTCGCCGCTCCGCAGGCGGTGTTCACCCGCTGGCTGAACAGGACGGTGGAGGCGTCGGCGTAGGTGCCGCCGCGGCGCGCGTACTCGGCGCGCCAGTAGTCCTGGAGGCTGTTGACGACGGCCACGGTCCGGCAGTCCTGGCGGCTGTTGGCGTCCGCGCCGGTCCGGCAGGACTGGTTCACCTGGGCCGCGGAGGAGGCGCTGGCGGCGGGTTCGTCCTCGCCGCCGGAGGAGAGCCCCAGCTGGTCGGGGCCGACCCCGAAGAGGATGCCGAGGACGAGGGCGACGAAGGCGATGACGCCGCCGCCGACGGTCGCCTTCCCGCCGGGGATCCGGCTGCCTCGGACGTCCTTCACCTCGGAGGTGTCGAGACGGGCGTCGTCGTCGAACTGCACGGTCCACCTCCGCGTCGCCGCGGCGGTCCGACCGCCGCCCTCCGCCGAGTATCAGCCGATCTTCTGCGCTCTGCCCCTTTTGTTCCCTCTGGTGACAGATGAGAGAAAAGTCCCGACCCTGGGTTCGTCGCCCGTGTGGCCGAAAACGAGTTGCAGGCGCCCGATAGACTGGCCGCATGGACATTCTCCCCTGGGACATCCTCCCCTGGGTGCATTAGCGGCGTCGCAGCCCGTCACCTGTCGTCATCCGCCGTACCCCCACCGCCCTGGAGTCTGTCCGTGATCACCGCTTCCGGCATCGAGCTGCGCGCCGGCGCCCGCATCCTCATCGAGAACGCTTCCTTCCGTGTCGCCAAGGGCGACCGCATCGGCCTCGTCGGCCGCAACGGAGCGGGGAAGACCACCCTCACGAAGTGCCTGGCCGGCGAGGGCCAGCCCGCCGCCGGCGCCATCGCCCGCTCCGGCGAGGTCGGCTACCTCCCGCAGGACCCGCGCACCGGCGACCTCGACATCCTCGCCCGCGACCGTGTCCTCTCGGCCCGCGGCCTCGACGTCCTGATCCGCAAGATGCGGCAGAACGAGGAGCGGATCGCGACCGGCTCCGGCGGCACCCGCGAGAAGGCCCTCAAGCAGTACGAGCGCCAGGAGACCGAGTTCCTCACCAAGGGCGGGTACGCCGCCGAGGCCGAGGCGGCCACCATCGCCGCCGCCCTCGGTCTGCCCGACCGGGTCCTCGGCCAGCCGCTGCACACCCTCTCCGGCGGTCAGCGCCGCCGGATCGAGCTGGCCCGGATCCTCTTCTCGGACGCGGACACCCTGCTCCTCGACGAGCCGACGAACCACCTCGACGCCGACTCGATCGTCTGGCTGCGCGACTACCTGAAGTCCTACCGCGGCGGCTTCATCGTGATCTCCCACGACGTCGACCTGGTCGAGACGGTCGTCAACAAGGTCTTCTACCTGGACGCCAACCGCTCCACCATCGACGTCTACAACATGGGCTGGAAGCTCTACCAGCAGCAGCGCGAGGCCGACGAGAAGCGCCGCAAGCGCGAGCGCCAGAACGCCGAGAAGAAGGCCGCGGCGCTCAACTCGCAGGCCGACAAGATGCGCGCCAAGGCCACCAAGACGGTGGCCGCGCAGAACATGGCCAAGCGCGCCGAGCGCCTGCTCTCCGGCCTGGAGGCGGTCCGCGTCTCCGACAAGGTCGCCAAGCTGCGCTTCCCGGAGCCCGCGCCCTGCGGCAAGACGCCGCTCACGGCGGAGGGCCTCTCGAAGTCGTACGGCTCCCTGGAGATCTTCACCGACGTCGACCTGGCCATCGACAAGGGCTCCCGCGTCGTCATCCTCGGCCTCAACGGCGCCGGCAAGACGACCCTGCTCCGCCTCCTCGGCGGGGTCGAGAAGCCCGACACCGGCGAGGTCACCCCCGGCCACGGCCTCAAGCTCGGCTACTACGCCCAGGAGCACGAGACCCTGGACCCGGAGCGCACGGTCCTGGAGAACATGCGCTCCGCCGCCCCCGACCTCGATCTGGTCGAGGTCCGCAAGACGCTCGGCACCTTCCTCTTCTCCGGCGACGACGTCGACAAGCCGGCCGGGGTCCTCTCCGGCGGCGAGAAGACCCGTCTGGCGCTCGCGACCCTGGTCGTCTCCTCGGCCAACGTGCTCCTGCTCGACGAGCCCACCAACAACCTCGACCCCGCCAGCCGCGAGGAGATCCTCGGCGCGCTGCGCACGTACAAGGGCGCGGTCGTCCTGGTCACCCACGACGAGGGCGCCGTGGAGGCGCTCGACCCGGAGCGGATCATCCTGCTCCCGGACGGCGTCGAGGACCTGTGGGGTCCGGACTACGCGGACCTGGTCGCCCTCGCCTGAGCCCGGACTGGATCATTCGGCTCATCGGTGATCCATCATCTGAGTGAGACGGTCTCGTACCCCCGGCGCGGACCTCTGCCGAATCCTTCCGGCAGAGTCCGCGCCGTACGTGTGTTCCCCTGGCGGCGCTGACCTGCCGATCCCTTGATCCACTCCTTCGGGGGTCGGGTTCCGGCCGTGCGGAATGACTGGTTCCGATCGTGAGGACGCCGTACTCGTCCGCAAACCCGGCAGGACGGACCTTGTCGAATGGGTGGCCAGGAAGACGGGGAGGGGTGATCATGAGAAGTCCAGAGCGCACTTCCCATGAGGAGGCACGGGTGGCCGAGACTCTGAAGAAGGGCAGCCGGGTGACCGGCGCCGCGCGCGACAAGCTCGCGGCAGACCTGAAGAAGAAGTACGACTCCGGTGCGAGCATCCGGGCGCTGGCCGAGGAAACGGGCCGCTCCTACGGATTCGTCCACCGGATGCTCAGCGAATCCGGAGTCACGCTGCGTGGTCGCGGCGGAGCGACCCGAGGCAAGAAGGCAGCCTCGGCCTGACGCCGGGGGCGGCTCGACCGGTCCACCGGGACCCTCCCGGTGGGCACCCGGTCGGTCCTGCGACCGACCCGGTGGTTACTGTGCAGTCACTTAGCATCGGATGCAGTGCTGCACCGGAACCGGAGGCGCCCCATGACCACGCCCGACGACTCCCAGCTCGTCTTCGACAAGGACGGTGTACGGCTCACCGTCGAGGACGCCGTTGCCACGGTGACCCTGACCAACCCGGCGAAGCGCAACGCCCAGTCTCCCGCTCTGTGGCGGGCGTTGACGGAAGCCGGCCGGTCTCTTCCGGGCAGCGTGCGGATCGTCGTCCTGCGCGGTGAGGGCCAGTCCTTCTCCGCCGGACTCGACCGGCAGGCCTTCACGCCCGAGGGCTTCGACGGAGAGCCGTCCTTCCTCGACCTCGCACGGGGTTCCGACGCGGACCTCGACGCGGTCATCGCCGAGTACCAGGAGGCGTTCACCTGGTGGCGCCGCAGCGACCTCGTGTCGATCGCGGCCGTCCAGGGGCACGCCATCGGTGCGGGCTTCCAGCTCGCCCTCGCCTGCGACCTTCGGGTCGTCGCCGAGGACGTGCAGTTCGCGATGCGCGAGACCAGCCTGGGCCTCGTCCCGGACCTCACCGGGACGCACCCCCTCGTCTCCCTCGTGGGCTACGCCCGCGCGCTGGAGATCTGCGCCACCGGCCGCTTCGTCCACGCGGACGAGGCCGAGCGCATCGGCCTGGCCAACATCGCCGTGCCCGCCGCCGAACTCGATGCCGCGGTACGGGACCTCGGCGCCGCCCTGCTCGCCGCGCCGCGCGACGCGGTCGTCGAGACCAAGGCGCTGCTCCAGGGTGTCGCCGGCCGCTCCTACGAGGAGCAGCGCACCGCCGAGCGCGCCGCCCAGGCGCGCCGGCTCCGCGACCTCGCCGGCCTCGGCGACTGACGCCTGCCCCGGGGCCCCGGGGCCCGTCAGCGCACCTCCGTGATCAGCACGGTGACCACGGCGTCCGCGGGGGCCTCCGCGGACGCCGCCGCGCGCGCGGCCCGGGCCACCTCGGCCGGAGGGTGGTCCGCCGCCACGGCGAACTCCACCCGGACGGCCCCGTCCGCGCGGAGCACCGGCGGGCCCAGCGCGTCCGTCACCGCCGCCACGCCCGGCACCCTCAGCACCGCGAGCGCCACCGGATCGTCCGTCGCCGGGGCGACGTGGACCGGCGGCGGGGGCTCCGGCCCGGCCTCGGGCGCCTCCTCCAGCAGCTCCGTCACCCGCAGATCGGCCTCCGTCACCGCCAGGCCCAGCTCCGCCGCCGCGGCGAGGAGCACCGCCCGTACCTCCTCCGCCGTCTCCGGCAGCGGCCGCCCGGCGGCCACCGCGGCGAACTCGGCGTCGATCCGCAGGGGCCCCGGCCGAAGCCCGCCCGGCGGCACCGGGAAGGGCGGATCCGGGAGGTCCGCCCCCTCCGCCGTGCCGATCCGCAGCCGGCCCGGCACCGCGCCCCGCACCCGCGCCGCCGCGCGGACCAGCACCTCACGGGCCGCGCGCTCCGCGAGCCACGCTCCCGCCGCCGTGCCGAGCGGCAGCAGCCTGCCCGGCGCCAGGCGGTCGCGCACCGCCGCCGTCCAACCGTCACTCGTGGTCATTGCCCCAGCCTGCCGTATCCCCGGAGCGGCATCGGGTAACCGCCCTTAGTGTGGGCGAAGAACCCCGAAATATCCCAGAAGGGGCTGAATGTGATGACGGACAGCGAACGCACCGGCGAGAGCGCCCAGATCACCAAGAAGGGTGGTGGCGCCGCGGCCTCCCGGGGCCGCACCACGATCGCCGACGGAGTGGTCGAGAAGATCGCCGGCATGGCCGCGCGCGATGTCGTCGGCGTCCACGCCATGGGCAGCGGGCTCTCCCGCACCCTCGGCGCCGTCCGCGACCGCGTCCCCGGCGGGGGCGGCGCCAAGGCGGGCGTCACCCGCGGAGTGAAGGCCGAGGTCGGCGAGGTGCAGACCGCCCTCGACCTGGAGATCGTCGTGGACTACGGCGTCTCCATCGCCGATGTCGCCGGAGCCGTCCGCGAGAACGTGATCGCGGCGGTGGAACGGATGACCGGCCTGGAGGTGGTCGAGGTCAACATCGCGGTCAGCGACGTGAAGCTGCCCGACGAGGAGGAAGACGAGCCCGAGTCGCGGCTCCAGTAGGAGACCGGGCACGGACAACGGACCGCAGGGCCCGGAAAGGGGTTCAGCATGAGCATGGCGGTGGTCGGCCTGCTGGCCGGCATGGGTCTCGGCTTCGCCGGATACTTCGGCGGCTTCGGGGCGTTTCTTCTGGTCGCGGCCTTGGGCGCGGTCGGCTTCGTGGTCGGCCGCTTCCTCGACGGCGACCTCGAACCCGGTGATCTGCTCCGGGGCCGCGACCGCGGCGACCGGCGGCGGTGACCGCGGGTGCCCACGGACGTGACGGAACGGCCCCCGGTGCGCGAACGGGGCGCGACCACGGTCGCGGACCGGGTGGTCGCCAAGATCTCCGCCCAGGCCGCCCGGGAAGCCCTGGGCGGCGTGCCGGAGGGAGGCCACCGGCCGCACGCCTCGGTCGTCGTCCACCGGGACGCCGCCCGCATCTCGATCAGCCTCGAACTCGACTACCCCACGGACATCGGCCGCCGCTGCGGAGCCGTCCGCGGCCGGGTCCGCCGGCAGGTCGAGCACCTCGTCGGCATGGAGGTCCACGAGGTCACCGTCCACGTGGAGCGCCTCCACTCCGCGCGCACCGCTCCCTCCGCCAGGAAGGGCCGTCTGGCATGACGACACCCGAACAGCCCTCCGTGCCCCGGGAGACCGCGGGCGACGGCGACGGCGGCCGGGGCGGATCCGGCGGCCACGACGGCCCCGGCGGAGGAGCGGACGAGGGCGTTCCCGTGCTCGCCGGGAGCGGTACGGAGCCCCCGCGGGTCCGGCGTTTCTGGGCCGTCCGGCGGATCCCCGCCGCGCTGCTCGCCGCCGTCGTCCTCGGCGGGGCCGGACTGCTGCTCTACGACGTGGCCGCCGTCCGGGCCGACCGGAGCGCCATGAGCTGGCGGCGCGAGCTCGCCGACGGCCTCGCGACCCGGCCCCTCGACAGCACCACGGTCCTCGTGGCCGCCGCCGTCGCGGTGCTGCTGGGCGTCTGGCTGCTGGTCCTGGCGGCCACCCCCGGCCTGCGCTCCGTGCTGCCGATGCGCCGCGAACACCCCGACCTGCGGGCCGGGCTCGACCGGGACGCCGCCGCGCTCGTCCTGCGCGACCGCGCGATGGAGGTCTCCGGCGTGCAGTCCGTGAAGGTCCGGGTCGGCCGCTCCAAGGTCGCCGTCCGGGCCGTCTCCCACTTCCGTCCGCTCGACGACGTCCGCGCGGACGTCGAGTCCGTCCTCGCCCACGGCATCGAGGAACTCGGGCTCGCCCGTCCGCCCGCCCCGACCGTCCGGGTGGACCGTCCGTCCAAGAAGGGGTGACGCACCCGTGAACGCACCCGTCACCGCCGTGCTGCGGCGCGTCAACCGCGGGCTCCTCGGCCTCGCCGGGCTGCTCCTCGTACTGGCCGGCGGCGCTGTCCTCGCCGCCGGCCTCGACCTCTCCGTCCCGACCTGGTGGCCCTGGGCGGGCCCCGGCGACGTGCTGCTCTCCACCGCCGACCGGCAGCGGTGGCGCGAGGAGAGCTGGTGGTGGCCGACCGTCATCGCCGCCCTCGGCGTAATCGTCCTGCTCGCCCTGTGGTGGCTGCTCGCCCAGTTCCGCCGGGGCCGGCTCGCCGAGATCCTGGTCGACACCGGCGACGGCGACGCCGCCGTGCTGCGCGGCCGGGCCCTCGCGGAGGTCCTGGAGGCGGACGCCGCCGCGCAGGAGGGCGTGGTCCAGGCGAAGGTCGCCCTCACCGGCCGCCGCACCGCCCCCCGTACCCGCGTCGCGCTCCTCCTGGAGCCCTACGCCTCCCCGGGCGCGGCGCTGGGCGTCCTCAGCGGCGAGGCGCTGGCCCGTGCCCGCGCCTCGGCCGGTCTGGACGCCCTCCCCACCGAGGCCCGCCTGCGCGCGGTCAGGCACCGGGCCCGCCGGGTGACCTGACGGACCGCCGTGCCCGCCCGGCCGCGTGCCGTGGCGGGCACGGCGGTCCGTCCCTCCGGACCCCGCCGTCCGCCGGCGTCAGAAGCCGTGGCGGGCGCCGCCGTCCACCGGGAGCATGAGCCCCGTCAGGTAGGAGGCGGCGGGGGAGAGCACGAACGCGGCGGTGCGGCCGAACTCCTCCGGAGTGCCGTAGCGGCGCAGCGGGATCGCCAGCTCGTTGGCCGCGCGGGACGCCTCCGCGTCGCCGGAGAGGGCGTCGAGCTGCCGGACCCGGTCGGTGTCGATGCGGCTCGGCAGCAGGCCGACCACCCGGATCCCGCGCGGGCCCAGGTCGTTGGCGAGGGACTTGGCGAAGCCGGCGAGTCCGGGGCGGAGCCCGTTCGAGACGGTCAGGCCCGCGATCGGCTCGTGCACCGACCCCGACAGGACGAAGCCGATCACGCCGCCCTCGCCGAGCGTCTCGGACGCCGCCCGGGCGAGCCGCACCGCGCCGAGGAAGACGGTGCCGAAGGCCGCCGCCCACTCCTCGTCGGTGTTGTCCGCGGCGAAGCCCGGTGCCGGACCGCCGACGCTGATCAGGATGCCGTCGAAGCCGCCGAACCGGGCGCGGGCCTCGGCGATCAGCCGGGCCGGGGTCTCCGGGTCGTCGTTGTCGGCGGCGAGGCCCGCGGCGCCCTCGCCCAGCTCGGCGACCGCCCCGGCGACGGTCGCCTCCTCGCGTCCGGTGATCAGCACCCGGGCGCCCTCGGCGAGCAGCGCCTCGGCGGAGGCCCGGCCGAGCCCCCGGGTCGCGCCGGTGACGACGTACACGCGGTCCTTCAGTCCAAGATCCATGGGCCTATCCTGCCGTCTCGTCCCCGGCCAGAGCGAGCGCCGTCCCGACCAGTCCGATGTGGCTGAACGCCTGCGGGAAGTTGCCGAGCTGCCGGCCCGCCACCGGGTCGTACTCCTCGGCCAGCAGCCCCACGTCGTTGGTGAGCCGCACCAGCCGCTCGAACAGGACCCGGGCCTCCTCCCGGCGCCCGGTCACGCGCAGCGCGTCGGCGAGCCAGAAGGAGCAGACGAGGAAGGTGCCCTCCCGCCCCGGCAGCCCGTCGACCGCCCCCGAGTCGGGGGTGTAGCGCCGCAGGAAGCCCTGGTGGGCCAGGTCGGTGCGGACCGCGTCGACCGTGCCGACCACCCGGGGGTCGTCGGGCGGCAGGAAGCCGACGCGGGGGATGAGGAGGGTGGCGGCGTCGAGCTCCGCGGAGCCGTACGACTGGGTGAAGGTGTTCCGCCGGGGGTCGTACGCCTTCGCGCAGACGTCCGCGTGGATCTCGTCCCGCAGCGCCCGCCAGCGGCCCGGGTCACCGGGCAGCGACGGGTCCGCCTCCAGGGTGCGCACCGCGCGGTCGGCCGCGACCCAGGCCATCACCTTGGAGTGGGTGAAGTGGCGGCGGGGGCCGCGCACCTCCCACAGCCCCTCGTCGGGTTCGCGCCAGTGCGACTCCAGGAAGCCGAGCAGGCTCAGCTGGAGGTTCCAGGCGTGCCGTTCGGGCGGGATGCCGGCCTCGCGCGCGAGGTGCAGGGAGTCCATGACCTCGCCGTACACGTCGAGCTGGAACTGCTCGACGGCCGCGTTCCCGGTCCGCACCGGCGCCGAGTCCGCGTAGCCGCGCAGCCAGGGCAGCGCGGTCTCGGGGAGCCGCCGTTCGCCGGCGGGCCCGTACATGATCTGGAGGTCGGCGGGGTCGCCGGCGACCGAGCGGAGCAGCCAGTCGCGCCAGGCGGCGGCCTCGTCGGCGTATCCGGCGGCGAGGAGCGCGCCCAGGGTGAGCGAGGAGTCGCGGAGCCAGCAGGCCCGGTAGTCCCAGTTCCGCACGCCGCCGATCTCCTCCGGCAGGGAGGTGGTGGGGGCCGCGACGATCCCGCCGGTGGGGGCGTAGGTGAGCGCCTTGAGGGTGATGAGGGAGCGGACGACGGTGGAGCGGTACGGGCCCCGGTAGGTGCAGCGGGCCGTCCACGCGCGCCAGTCGGCGAGCGACTGCTCCAGGGCCTCGAAGGGGTCGACGAGCGCGGGCCGCCGCTCGTGGGAGGGGTGCCAGGTGAGGACGAACGCGACGCGCTCGCCGGCGGTCACGGTGAAGGCGGAGCAGGTGGCGAACTGCTGGCCCCAGGTCTTCACCTGCGGCTCGCTCCGCAGCCAGACCGCGTCGGGTCCGGCGACGGCGACCCGGTGGCCCTCGGACCGCCGCATCCACGGCACGATCGAGCCGTAGTCGAAGCGGAGGCGGAGCACGGCGCTCATCTCGACCCGGCCGCTGACGCCCTCGACGATCCTGACGACGTCCGGGGCGCGGTCGCGCTGGGGCATGAAGTCGGTGACCCTGACGGTGCCGGTGCGGGTCTCCCAGAGGGTCTCCAGGACGAGGGAGTCCTCGGCGTAGCGGCGGGAGGAGCAGGTGGTGGCGCCCTGGGGGGCGATCCGCCAGTGACCGTTGTCCTCGTCGCCGAGGAGGGCGGCGAAGCAGGCGGCGGAGTCGAAGCGGGGCAGGCACAGCCAGTCGATCGACCCGTCGCGGCCGACGAGCGCGGCGGTCTGGAGATCGCCGATCAGGGCGTAGTCGTCGATGCGTCGGGTCACGCTCTGGGCTGTTCCCGCAAGCGGCGACGGTCAATCAGCGGGGCGAGGTGGCCTGGATCGCGCTGCCGTCCTCTTGCGGGGCGTCCGGGGCCCCTCCCCGGGGCCCGTCCCCGCCGCCGGTCCCACCGTCGCCACCGTCCCCGCCCTCGCCGGACGATGTCCCGGACGCGGCCTCGGACGCGGCCTCGCGGTCGCGCTTCTCGCGCCGCGCGAGGACGATCCAGCCGACCGGGACGCCGGCGGCGAAGAGCCACCACTGGACCGCGTACGCCATGTGGGCGCCGATCGATTCGTGGTCCGGTTCGGGGATCTGCTCGGGGGAGCCGCCGGCCGCCGCGGGCTCGGTCTGCTCGACGTAGCCGCCCAGCACCTCGCGGCCGATGAGCTCGGCCTGCTGGCCGCTGCTGATGAGCATCACCTGACGGTCCGGCAGGCCCTTGAGGTCCTTGATGCCGCTGGCGCCGGTGGTCTCGTCGGCCTTGAGGCGGCCGGTGACGGTGACCTCGCCCCTGGGGGCGGGCGGGACCTCGGGGTAGTCGCGCTGGTCGGCGGCGGCGGGCACCCAGCCCCGGTTGACCAGGACGACCGTGCCGTCCCTCAGGACCAGCGGGGTGAGGACGTGGGCGCCGATCCGGTCGTCGGAGGAGGTGCGCCGGCGGACGACCACCTCGTGGGCGGTGTCGAAGGTGCCGGTGGCGGTGACCTGGCGCCAGTAGTCGGCGCGGGGGACCACGTGGCCGGGGGAGGTGAGCTCCTCGACCGGGACCGGCGCGGCCTTCAGGTTGTCCGCGATCAGGGTGTTCTGGGTCACCCGGCGTTCGTGCCGGTGGAACTGCCAGAAGCCCAGCTCGATCATCACGGGGATGAGGGCGAGGGCGACGAGGGTGAGGATCACCCACTGCCGGGACAACAGGAAGCGGTACACCCCATGACCGTACCTTCGGGCCGATGGGGCGTCCGCACAGGGGGTCGGGTGACGGGCGTCACCCGACCAGGATCGTTTCTTCCTCGGTGTACGGGGGCGGTTCACACCCGGTCGACGATGCCCGCCTTCCCCTCCGCGCGGGCGCAGTGGGCGCCGCAGTACCAGTTCCCCTCGACCTCGACGCCCTGTCCGATGATCTGGACCCGGCAGTGCTCGCAGATGGGCGCCATGCGGTGGATGGCGCAGGCGAAGCAGTCGAAGACGTGCACCGCGCCCTGCGCGTGCACCTCGAAGGACATGCCGTAATCGTTTCCGCAGACCTCACAACGTGCCATGCGCCACAGGGTGGATCCCCGCGCCCGCGCGCGCCGCGCGGCACGCCCGCCGGGGGCGGGGTGTCACCCGTCTGCCGGGGCCACGTCCCGCAGCAGGTGCGCGTAGGCCGCCTCGTCCACGATCGGCGTGCCGAAGCTCTTCGCCTTGACGGTCTTGGAGGTGCCGGCGTCCGGGTCGTTGGTCACCAGCAGGCTGGTGAGGCGGGAGATCGAGCCGGCGACGTGCAGTCCTGCCTCGACCGTGCGGTCCTCCAGGAGCTCCCGGTCGACGGAGGTGTCGCCGGAGAAGGCCACCCGCATGCCCTGCTTGAGCGGCTTGTCGCTCTCGTACCGGCCCGGGTTGGGGTACGGGCAGGCCGGCCGCTTCCGGGAGGGGCGCCAGCTGCCCGCCCGGTACGAGGACTGGGCGCCGATCAGCGGGCGGGCCGGCGAGGACGCCCACTCGGTGAGCGGGCGGCACTCCAGGAGCGGCAGTCGCACGCCCCGCTCCGCCGCCGCGTGCAGGCTCGGGCGGAACGCCTCGGCGAGCACGCGCGCGTCGTCGAGCGCGTTGTGCGCGCGCTGCTGCACGACCCCGAAGTGGGCGGCCAGCGACTCCAGCTTGTGGTTGGGCAGCGGCAGCGCCAGCTCCTTGGAGAGGGCGATGGTGCACAGCCGCTGCTTCACGGGCGCGGTGCGCTCGGCGCGCGCGTACTCCCGGGCGATCATCTGCCAGTCGAACATGGCGTTGTGCGCGACGAGGACGCGGCCGTCGAGGCGGGCGGAGAACTCCTCGGCGATCTGCGCGAAGAGCGGCGCCCCTTCGAGGACGTCGCTGGTGAGGCCGTGGATCCAGACCGGGCCGGGATCCCGCTCCGGGTTCACCAGCGTGTACCAGTGGTCCTCCACGCCGCCCCGCGCGTCGAGGCGGTAGACGGCGGCGGACACGATCCGGTCGTCGCGGGCGAGACCGGTGGTCTCCACGTCGACGACCGCGTACCCCTGGGGGTAGGCGGTCGGCCACGTCGCTGCTGTCGTGCGGTCGTCGAGCATGGTCACTGAGAATACGGCCCGCGACCGACAGCACCGCCCCCGGTGTCCGGCTTGTCCGTGATGTCCCCCACTGCGGGTGCCGGGCGGGCGGTCAGGAGGCCCTCCACCAGCGCGCGTACCGAGGCCGCGAAGAGCCGTTCCGTCTCCACCGGGGCGGCCAGCGCGCGGGCGAGCGGCGGATCGGCGTCGGCGGCCTCGGCGCCCCAGAGCTCCTCCTCGGCCGGCGACTGGACCGGGGCCCGCTCGCGGTTGCGCTCCACGAGCACGTACCCGACGACCTGGAAGACGACCGCCCGGACCAGCTCCGCCGCCCGCTCGCCGCGCAGCCCCGCCGCGTGCGCCTCCCGGGCCAGGGCCCGCTGGGCCGGCAGGAACATGCGCTCCGTCAGGCCCCGCTCGTGGACCATCGCCACCAGGTGCGGGCGCTCGCGCAGCGCCCGGCGCAGGGCGTGCGCCACCGATCCGATCCGCTCCGCGGGGTCCGTCCCGCGCGGCCGGATCGCGCCGAGGTCGGCCACCGTCCGCTCGGCCAGCGCGTCGAGCAGCGACTCGCGGTTGCCCACGTGCCAGTAGATCGAGGTGACCGCCGTGCCGAGCGCGGCGGCGAGGCCGCGCATGGTGAGCCCGTCCGGTCCGTGCGCCCGCACCAGGGCCGCCGCCGTCTCCAGGACCTCCTCGCGACTGAGCGCCGGGCGTGCCATCCGCTTCCCCCTGACGTTCCGTCAATTCGCTGTGTGCACGCGTCTTTACCCTTCATCGGGAGCGGTGTAACAGTGTTACAGGCCGTCGGCCCGGTGGCCCGTGGGGCCGGGGCCGGATCCGTCCGGAAGGGTGGTACTACATGGCACGAGTACGGTACGGGGCGCGCACCGCGGCGGAGAGCGCCGCCGCCCGCGCCGCCGCGGCGAAGCTCCCCGACATCTGGTCCACCGGAGTGGTCGCCCTCTGGGAGACCGACCCCGACGCGGTGGCGGCCGTCCTGCCGCCTCCGCTGAAGCCCACCGGACGCCCCCTCGTCCGGGTCACCATCAGCAAGGTCGACCTGCCCGGCTACCCGCTGGGCGCCGGCTCGGTCTCGGTGGCCGCCGCCCACGGCGCCACCGAGGGCTGGTACCCGCTGGTCATGCCGATGACCCACGAGCGGGCCCTGATCGGCGGCCGCGAGGTCTTCGGCGAGCCGAAGAAGCTCGGCGAGGTCGCCGTCGAGCGCGACGGCCTGGTGGTGGGCGCCCGGCTCGCCCGGCACGGCATCGCCTTCGTCGAGGTGCGCGGCGCCGTCTCCGGTCCGCTGCCGCTCCCCGAGCCGGCCGAGAAGACCGACTTCTACTTCAAGTTCCTGCCCGGCGTCGAGGGCGCCGGCTTCGACGCCGACCCGGTCCTCGTCCACTGCGTCCGCAACGAGAAGGTCCGGAAGCTGGAGCGGATCACCGGCGACGTCGTCCTGCGCGAGTCCATGTACGACCCCGTCGCCGACCTCCCGGTCCGCCGGCTCGTCGAGATCACCCTCGGCGAGAAGACCTCCGACCAGCGCGGCCGGGTCGCCGAACGGGTCTCCGCCGAGGCCCTGCTGCCCTACGTCCACCAGCGGTACGACGACCCCGCGCAGATCCTCGACGGCCCCCCGGAAGGAAGCGTCTGATGGAGCTCCGGGAGGGACAGGTCGCCGTCGTCACCGGCGCCGCGAGCGGCATCGGCCGGGCGATGGCCCGCCGCTTCGCCGCCGAGGGACTCGCCGTCGTCCTCGGCGACGTCGAACGGGGCCCGCTCGCCGAGGCCGCCGACGAACTGATGGCGGACGGGGCGCGGGTCCTCGCCCGGACCGTCGACGTCTCCGACCCGGAGCAGGTGCGGGCCTTCGCCGACGCCGCCTTCGACGCCTTCGGCGCCGTCCACGTCCTCTGCAACAACGCCGGCGTCGGCTCCGGCGCCGAGGGCCGCATGTGGGAGCACGAGCCCAACGACTGGAAGTGGGCCTTCTCCGTCAACGTCTGGGGCGTCTTCCACGGCATCCAGGCGTTCGTGCCCCGGATGCTCGCGAGCGGCGAACCCGGCCACGTCGTCAACACCTCCTCCGGCGACGGCGGCATCGCCCCGCTGCCCACCGCCTCCGTCTACGCGGTCACCAAGGCGGCCGTCGTCACCATGACCGAGTCCCTCTACGCCCATCTCAGGGCGGAGCACGCGCGTGTGGGCGCCTCCGTGCTCTTCCCCGGACCCCACATGCTCCGCACCGGCCTGTGGGAGTCGCACCGCAACCGGCCCGAGCGGTACGCCAAGGAACGCCCGCGCCGGACCCCGTACCGCACCCTCGACCAGTGGGAGGCCGCCATGAAGGAGGCCGGCCACGCCATCGCCTTCACCCCGGTCGAGGAGGTCGCCGAGCACGTCGTCGAGGGGATCCGGGCCGACCGGTTCTGGATGCTCCCGGCGAGCGAGCACAGCGACCGGCAGATCACGGCGCGCTCGCGGTCGATGCTCGACCGCGCGAACCCGTCCTACCTGGAGAGCTTCATCCTCGACTGACCGGCCTGAGGGGGCTGTGCGCACCATGAGCCATGAGGACCCGTATCTGATCATCTCCTCCGACTGCCACGCCGGGCTCCCCACCGAGGAGTACCGGCCCTATCTGGAGTCCCGCTTCCACCGGGCCTTCGACGACTTCCTCGCCGGGCGGGAGGCCCGCCGCGAGGCCATGACCCGCCTCGGCGTCCGCAACGAGGACTTCGCGAACAAGTGGTTCAGCGACCACGAGGAAGGGCTGCGCGGCGGCTGGGACCACGCGCAGCGGATCAAGGAGCTGGACGGCGACGGCGTCGCCGCCGAGGTCCTCTTCCCCGACGCGGACGCCGTCGACAGCCAGACCGCCGCCCCCTTCGGCGTCGGCCTCGGCCTCTCCGGCGACCAGGACCCCGAGCTCGGCATGGCGGGCGCCAGGGCGCACAACCGCTGGCTCGCCGAGTTCGTCGCCCACGCCCCCGCCCGGCACTGCGGCGTCGCCCTGCTGCCGGTCACCGCCGACCCCCGCGAGGTCGTCGCCGAGATCCACCGGGCCAAGGAGTCCGGGCTCGGCGCCCTGATGATCCCGTCCATGTGGGTCGACAAGGCGCCCTACCACGACCGCCGCTACGACCCGGTGTGGGCGGCCGCCGCCGAGACCGGGATGCCGGTCGTCACCCACTCCGGCGCCGCGCCCCGCGAGGAGTACGGCGACCACCTCGGCATCTACGTCTCCGAGGTCACCTGGTGGCCGGCCCGGCCCCTGTGGTTCCTGCTCTGGTCCGGGGTCTTCGAGCGGCACCCGGGGCTGCGGTTCGGCGTCGCCGAGTCCGGCTGCTGGTGGCTGCCGAACCTGCTCTGGTTCATGGACCGGCTCTACCTCGGCGCGCACGGCGGCAAGAAGCTCTCGCCCTTCGCGGAACTGAGGCGCCCGCCGAGCGAGTACCTGGACCGGCAGGTCTTCGTCTGCGCCACCAACACCAAGCGGCGCGAGCTGGCGCAGCGGTACGAGATCGGCGTCGACAACATCCTGTGGGGCTCGGACTTCCCGCACCCCGAGGGCACCTGGCCGAACACCCGCACCTGGCTGCGGAACACCTTCCACGACATCCCCGTGACGGAGACCCGGCGGATGCTGGGCCTGGCCGCCGCCCAGGTCTTCGGATTCGACCCCGGGAAGCTCGATCCGATCGCCCGGCGGATCGGCCCCACCCCCGCCGAGCTCGGCCAGCCCGCCGACCAGAGCGCCGTCGAGGCGTCCTGGGCCCGCTCCCGGGAGACCGGCCGCCACTGGCTCACCGGCGGCGACTTCCCGGTCATGGGCCCGGCGGCCGGTCCGGACGCGGGGGTGACACCGTGACCGACCGCCCCGCCGAGGCCCCCGCCGACCGGTACACCGTGATCTCCGCCGACTGCCACGCCGGCGCCGACCTCCTCGACTACAAGCCCTACCTGGAGAAGCGCCACCACGACGACTTCGACGCCTGGGCCGCCGGCTACGTCAACCCGTACGAGGACCTCCTCGCCGACACCGCCGACCGCAACTGGAACTCCGGCCGGCGGCTGCGCGAGCTGGAGGAGGACGGCATCGTCGCCGAGGTCGTCTTCCCCAACACCATCCCGCCGTTCTTCCCCTCCGCCTCCCTCATGGCCCCGGCCCCCACCCGGGAGGAGTTCGAGCGGCGATGGGCGGGCCTGCGGGCCCACAACCGCTGGCTCGCCGACTTCTGCGACCGGGCCCCCGGCCGGCGGGCGGGCGTCGCCCAGATCCTCCTCAACGACGTCGGCGAGGCCGTCCGCGAGATCCGCCGCACCCACGCGGCCGGCCTCACCGGTGGCATCCTGCTCCCCGGCACGCCCCCGGGCAGCGGACTCCCGGAGCTGTACTCGGAGACGTACGACCCGATCTGGGCCGTCTGCGAGGAGCTGGGCGTCCCGGTCAACCACCACGGCGGCTCCGCGTCCCCGCCGCTCGGAGACGAACCGGCCGCCCGGGCCGTCTTCATGGTGGAGACCACCTGGTTCTCCCACCGGGCCCTGTGGCACCTGGTGTTCGGCGGCGCCTTCCGCCGTCACCCCGGGCTCAGGCTGGTCCTCACCGAGCAGGGCTCCGGCTGGATCCCCGGGGTCGTCGAGATGCTGGACTACTACCACGGGCGGCTGGTCGCGGCGGCGAGCCGGGCCGTCACCGCCGAGTCGAGGTTCGGCGCGGGCCTCGCCGACGCGATGGGCCGCAGCCCCGGCGAGGTCTGGCGCGAGAACTGCTTCGTCGGCGCCAGCTTCATGCGCCCGCACGAGGTGCCGCTGCGCGACCGGATCGGCCTCGACAAGATCATGTGGGGGAGCGACTACCCGCACGACGAGGGCACGACGCCGTACTCGCGCGAAGGGCTCCGCCTCGCCTACGCGGGCCTGCCCCGCGAGGAGGTGGCGGCGATGGCCGGCGGCAACGCGGCCCGCGTCTACGGCTTCGACCTCGCCCTCCTCGACCGGCTCGCGGCCGTCCACGGCCCCTCGGTAGAGGAGATCGCCACCCCCCTGGAGAAGATCCCGGAGGGCGCCACCAGCCCCGCCTTCGCCCCGGGCGGGTCGGTCCGCGTCTGGTGACCCGGCGGGTGCGACCCTCCAGAGGTGACCGCACCCCCCGCACACGACGAGGCCCACGGCGGTGCCCTCGGCTCCCGTCTCAACTGGCTCCGGGCCGCCGTGCTCGGGGCCAACGACGGCATCGTCTCCACCGCGGGCCTCGTCGTGGGCGTCGCCGGCGCCACCGAGTCCCAGGCCGCCCTCCTCACCGCCGGACTCTCCGGACTCCTGGCCGGCTCCCTCTCCATGGCGGCGGGGGAGTACGTCTCGGTCTCCGTCCAGCGCGACTCCGAGAACGCCGCCCTCGCCACCGAGAAACGCGAGCTCCGCGAGCGCCCCGCCGCCGAACTCGACGAGCTCACCGCCCTCCTCATCGCCCGCGGCCTCAGCGCCGACGTGGCCCGCGAGGCCGCCGTGCAGCTCACCGAACGCGACGCCCTCAGGGCGCACGCGCGCGTGGAGCTGGGCATCGACCCCGACGACCTCACCAACCCCTGGCACGCGGCCTGGGCCAGCTTCCTCGCCTTCACGGTGGGCGCCCTGCTCCCGCTGCTCGCGATCGTCCTGCCGCCCGCCTCCGTCCGCCTCTGGGTCACCGTCGGCTCGGTCCTCGCCGCCCTCACCCTCACCGGCTGGTGGGCCGCCCGGCTCGCCGCCGCCCCCGCCCCGAGGGCCACCCTCCGCACCGTCGCCGGCGGCGCCGTCGCCATGGCCGTCACCTACGCGGCCGGCTCCCTCCTGGACGTCGCGGGGGTGTGACCCTGCCGGATCGTCGGAAGCCGCCAAAGGCCGCTGACGAGCCGTCTCGCATACTTGTGGGTAACAGCGTCTAGCCGTCCACAGGGACGAGCCCTACCGTCGACGGCATGCCGCACCTGCCCGATTCGTGCTCTGGTCCATACCGGCGTTCGTGCTGCTCACCGTCGTGGAGATGATCAGCCACCGGCTCCGTCCCGACGAGGAGGAGGCCGGGTACGAGGCGAAGGACGCCGCCACCAGCATCGGCATGGGGCTCGGCAGCCTCGCCTTCGACGCCCTGTGGAAGATCCCGGTCGTCGCGATCTACACCGCCGTGTACGAGCTGACGCCGCTGCGCGTGCCCGTCCTGTGGTGGACGATCCCGCTGATGCTGCTCGCGCAGGACTTCTTCTACTACTGGTCGCACCGCGGCCACCACGTCGTCCGGATCCTGTGGGCCTGCCACGTCGTCCACCACAGCAGCCGGAAGTTCAACCTCAGCACCGCCCTGCGCCAGCCCTGGACGAGCCTCACCGGCTGGCCGTTCTACCTGCCGATGATCGCCCTCGGCGTGCACCCCGCCGCCGTCGCCTTCTGCTCCTCGGTCAGCCTCGTCTACCAGTTCTGGATCCACACCGAGCGCATCGGCCGGCTGCCCCGGCCCTTCGAGTACGTGCTCAACACCCCCTCCCACCACCGCGTCCACCACGCCTCCCAGGGCGGCTACCTGGACCGGAACTTCGGCGGCGTCCTCATCCTCTGGGACCGCGTCTTCGGCTCCTGGACCGGCGAGACCGAACGGCCCGTCTACGGCCTCACCAAGAACATCGACACGTACAACCCGCTCCGCGTCGCCACCCACGAATACGCCGCCATCGCCCGCGACGTCCGCGCCGCCGCCGACTGGCGCGAGCGGGCCGGCCGGATCCTCCGCGGCCCCGGCTGGCAGCCGGAGACCCGCACCACCCCGTCCCACGACCAGACCGCCGCCCCGGAGCCCGCCGCGTGAACACCCCCGACACCGATTCCCTCGCCCCCGCCCGCACCACCCCGATCGCCCCCGCCCGCACCACCCCGACCGCCCCCACCCGCACCGCCCCGATCGCCCCCGCCCGCCCGGCCCCCCTCGCCCGCGCCCGCACCGCCCCCCTCACCCTCTCCCGGGCCCTGCTCGGCGCCTTCCTCCTCGCGGCCGCCGTCGACCTCGGCTCGCTCCTCGCCGGCGCCGACACCGGCCACCTGGCCGCCAAACCGCTCCTGATGCCGCTGCTCGCCGCCTACGCCGCCACCCGGGGAGCGCCCCGGCTCCTCGTCGTCGCGCTGCTCCTCGGCTGGGGCGGCGACGTCTTCCTGCTCCTCGACGCCGACTGGGCCTTCCTCGTCGGCATGGGGTCCTTCGCCCTCGGTCACCTCTGCTACCTGACCCTGTTCGGCCGCCGCCGCACCTCTCCGGCGCTCGGCGCGCTCTACACGGTCGCCCTCGCCGGCACCGTCGTCGCCCTCTGGCCCGACCTCCCCGCCGACCTGCGGATCCCCGTCGCCGGCTACTCCCTGCTGCTCACCGCGATGGCCTACCGCTCCTCCTCGCTCGGCGCCCTCGCCGGCACCGGCGGCGCCCTGTTCCTGCTCTCCGACACCCTCATCGCCACCGGCATCGCCGACTGGCCCCAGCTGCCGGCCCCCGACTTCTGGGTCATGCTGACCTATATCGCCGCCCAGTACCTGCTGACCGCGGGTGCTCTCCAGGCGATGTACGGTGCACGCCGAGAAGGCAGTACCACCAGCTGACCCGGACGAGGAACCATGCGCGCCACCACCATCCACGCCCCCTTCGACATGCGCGTGGAGGAGGTGCCCGACCCCGTCGTGCAGGACCCCACCGACGTCGTCGTCCGGGTCCTGCGCGCCTGCATCTGCGGCAGCGACCTGTGGGCCTACCGCGGTGAGTCCGCCCGCCGGCCCGGCCAGCGCATCGGCCACGAGTTCCTCGGCATCGTCGAGGAGACCGGCTCCGAGGTCCGCGGCTTCACCGCCGGCGACCTCGTCGTCGCCCCCTTCGTCTGGTCCGACGGCACCTGCGACTACTGCGCCGAGGGCCTCCAGACCTCCTGCCCCCGCGGCGGCTTCTGGGGCTCCGTGGGCTCCGACGGCGGCCAGGGCGAGGCGGTCCGCGTCCCCTTCGGCGACGGCACCCTCGTCAAGCTGCCCGCCGACGCCGCCTCCGACGACCGGCTGCTGACCGCCCTGCTCGCCCTCTCCGACGTCATGGGCACCGGCCACCACGCCGCCCTCGGCGCCGGCGTCCGCCCCGGCTCCACCGTCGCCGTCGTCGGCGACGGCGCCGTCGGCCTCTGCGGCGTCCTCGCCGCCAAGCGGCTCGGCGCCGAGCGGATCATCGCCCTCGGCCGCCACACCGCCCGCACCGACATCGCCCGCGCCTTCGGCGCCACCGACGTCGTCGCCGAGCGCGGCGAGGCCGCCGAGGCCGCCGTCCGCGAGCTCACCGGCGGCCAGGGCGCCCACGGCGTCATCGAGGCCGTCGGCACCGAGCAGTCCATGCGCACCGCCGTGAACATCACCCGCGACGGCGGCTCCATCGGCTACGTCGGCGTCCCGCACGGCTCCGGCACCGGCCTCGACCTCTCCGTCATGTTCGACCGGAACATCGCCCTGCGCGGCGGCGTCGCCCCCGTCCGCGCCTACATCCCCGAGCTGCTCGCCGACGTCCTCGACGGCACCATCGACCCGTCCCCGGTCTTCGACCTGACCGTGGGCCTCGACGGCGTCCCCGGCGGCTACCGGGCCATGGACGAGCGCACCGCCCTCAAGGTCCTCGTCACTCCGTGACCCAGGCGGGGGAGTCCCCGCCCTGCACGCCCGGCGGGCGCGACCAGCCCGCCGGGCCGCCCTCGTACGCCACCGGCGACACGGCGTGCCGCAGCCGCCCCAGCGGCCCCTCCGACTCCACGAGATACCGCTCCGGGTCGTACCGCGGCAGCCCGTGCGTCAGCCAGTGCCCCGTCTGGGCCAGCGCGAGCCGTACGAGGCGGCTGCCGCCGTCCCGCTCCTGCTCCGTCAGCGACCGCAGCACCGCCGCCGCCAGCAGATACCCCGTCCCGTGGTCGAGCGCCTGCGCCGGCAGCGCCCCCGGCTCCTCCGCCGACCCCTCCGTGACCGCGATCCCGGTCGCCACCTGCACCAGGCTGTCGAAGCCCCGCCGCCCGCCCCACGGCCCGTAGTCGCCCCACGCCGACAGCCGGGCCGTCACCAGCCCCGGACGCTCCAGTCCGTACCGCTCCAGCGCCCCCGGCCGATACCCCGTCACCAGGACGTCCGCCGCGTCGAGCAGCCCCTCGAAGGTCCGCCGGTCCGAGGGCCGCTCCAGGTCCAGGGCCGCCGTCCGCTTCCCGGTGTCCGTGTCCGCGTGCTGGTCCGGCAGCTCGGGCCGGCCCGGCGGGTCGATCCGCAGCACGTCCGCGCCGAGCAGCGCCAGCGTCCGGGTCGCCACCGGTCCCGCGATCACCCGGGTCAGGTCGAGCACCCGCAGCGGCCGGCCCGCGCGCCGCCGGGGCGGGGCACCGTCCAGCCGCTCCCGGCTCAGCAGGGGCCGGGCCGCCACCTCCCGGCCCTGTTCGTGGGCGGCCCACCCGTCCGGGGTGCGCAGCGCCACGGCGAGGCCCCCGGAGCCGTACACCGCCGACTCCACGTCGACGGCCTTCCGCCCGCCGATCGCCTCCGCGACCGCCTCCACCGAGTCGGCCGCGCCCAGCGCGGCGAGCAGGGCGGCCTTGTGGTGCGGGTAGTTGGCGTGGGTACGGACCCAGCCGTCGGCGGCCCGCCAGAACCGTGACAGGGGCGCGAAGCTCACCGGCGCCCGCCCGTCCACCCGCAGATGGCGCTCGCTCACGAAGGCGGTGGTCACCGCCCCGTCGTCGACCCGGACCGGCCCCGCCACGCGCGCGTGCTCCACGGCCGCGAGCCCGCAGACCGCGACCGTCGCCCGCGCCAGGTCCATCACCGGCAGCCGGGCCGGCAGCAGCCCCGCCGGTCCGCCGTACTCCACCCGGTCCACCAGGGCGGGATCGCCGCCCAGGACCGCCCACAGCGCTTCCGTACCACTTCGAACCGTGCTGTCCATGCCCGCACTATGGCACCCGGTGCCACCCCCGGACACGCGAAGGGCCCCGGTGTGGCAGACCACACCGGGGCCCTTCCCGCCCGTTAGGGCGTCACCACTTGCGGACGGCGTCCAGCGCGTCCACGACACCGGCTCCGTAGAAGCCGTTCTTCTGCTTGCCACCCTCGCAGACGGCGTCGATCTTGCCGTCGCCCTCGATGTCGTACGGGTTGGTGCAGGAGCGCTCGTCGGCCTGCGCGTACAGCAGCGCCTTCAGCGCGGCCGGGCTCGCCTTCGGGTGCGTCGACTTCAGCAGCGCGAGCACACCGGCGGCGTGCGGCGACGCCATCGACGTACCGGCCTTGTAGTTGTAGCCGCCGTTGACCGTGGTCGACAGGATGCGGCCGTTGACCGCCGGGGCGTCCGGGGTCTGGTACTCGGTACGGTCACCACCGGGGGCGGCGATGTCGACGACACCGAGACCGTAGTTCGAGTAGGACGCCTTCAGGTCCTTGGCACCGGTCGCGGAGACCGTCACGACGCCCGGCAGCTGGGCCGGGAAGTCGACGCAGACGCTCGGGTCGATGACCCGGTCGCCCGGCGTGGTGTCGTTCGGGCTGGAGTTGTCCAGGATCTCGTCGGCGGCGAGGTCGAACTTGGAGTTGCCGGCCGCGGCCACGTTGACCGCGCCCTTCTTCTCCGCGTACCGGGACGCCCGGGTGACCGCCTCGACGAGGGCCTTCTGGTCCTCGTCGGTCTTGCAGGCGAACATCCACGGGTCGGTGTAGTAGCTGTTGTTCGTGACGTCGACGCCGTGCTCGGCCGCCCACACGAAGCCGCAGACCACGGCCTCGGTGTAGAAGAAGCCGTCCGGGGTGGACACCTTGATGCCGGAGACCTTCACGCCCGGGGCGACACCGGTGATGCCGACGCCGTTCTTCGCGGCGGCGATCGTGCCGGCCACGTGGGTGCCGTGGTCCGACTCGCCCGGGTTGGGACGCCACGAACCGGGGGTGGTGTCCGGCTTGCCGGTGACGCAGTTGGCGGAAGCCTTGGCGTCGAAGTTCGGCGCCAGGTCCGGGTGGGTGTCGTCCACACCGGTGTCGATGACGCCGACCGTGACCTTGCTGCTGCCGAGGGTCTTCTGGTGGGCCTTGTCCGCCTTGATGGCCGGGAGGTCCCACTGCAGCGGCTCCAGCGGGTCCTGCTCGTCCGAGGCGGTCGCGGCGGCGGCCGTGGCCTCCGCCGCGGTCAGCTCCTCGGCGCCGGAGCCGACGGAGGTGTCGGTCTGGACGGAGAGCGGGGCTCCACGGGTGGCACCCGCGGACACCACGCCGCGCGCCTTGCGGATCGTCTCCGCGAACGCGGGGTTCTGCGAATGGACGACTATCACGCCTATCTGGTCGTACGCGATGACGACCTCGCCGCCGGCGGCGGCTATCGCCTTCTTCACCGAGGAGGCGGTCCAGCGACCACCCTCGATGTTGACGACGTACGAGAGCTTCTCGCCCGTCGCCGCGACGGTGGCGGCCGCCGGAGCATCGCTCAGTTCCGCGGCGGAGGCGGCGCCGGAGGGAAGGAAGCCGAGCGAAGCGGTGAGCGCGAGACCAGCAGGCAGAGCGAGTACTCGGCCGCGCCTCGATCCCAGATGAGCCATGGGTTCTCCACATCATCCGTATGTACTGCGCGCGCGCGGGGTTGCGCGCGGGCAGGTGCATGACGAGTGAAGCTATCGCTGATCTTCCCTGCTCATCAATGAGTTGAGAAGACTTCATGAAGATTCCCGCGAAGAAATCCACTCCGCTGAACCACTTCGCACCGGGCTCCGTGCCGTTGAGCAGGGGAGGGGCTCCAGCAGGCGCCCCGCTTCCCGCACCCCCAGGTGAGGCCCCCTTGACCATGCCGTCCGTCCCCGCGTCACGAGGAGATTCCGTGGCTACCGAAGCACCGCCGCCGCCGAGAAAGGGCACCGAGACCGCCCCCGGTCCCGCCCGGCCCACCACGGAGCAGTTCGTCGAGGTCCAGCAGAGCGAGGAGTTCGGCGAGCTCCGCCGCACCTACCGCTCCTTCGCCTTCCCCCTGACGATCGCCTTCATCACCTGGTACCTGCTCTACGTCCTGCTCTCCAACTACGCGGGCGGCTTCATGGGGATCCGCCTCTTCGGCAACATCAACATGGCGCTCGTCCTGGGCCTCGGCCAGTTCGCCACCACCTTCCTCATCGCCTGGCTCTACTCCCGCCACGCCGCCCTCCGCCTCGACCCCAAGGGCGAGGCCATCAAGGCCCGTATGGAGGGCGACGCATGAGCACCCCCGCCTCCCTCCCCCTCCTGCTGGCCGCCGACAGCGCCACGACCGAGCACCGGCCGCTGATCATCGCCCTCTTCGGCGCCTTCGTCGTCGCCACCCTCGGCATCACCGTCTGGGCCGGCCGGCAGACCCGCAGCGCCGCCGACTTCTACGCCGGCGGCGGCCAGTTCACCGGCTTCCAGAACGGCCTCGCCATCTCCGGCGACTACATGTCCGCCGCGTCCTTCCTCGGCATCAGCGGAGCCATCGCCCTCTACGGCTACGACGGCTTCCTCTACTCCATCGGCTTCCTCGTCGCCTGGCTCGTCGCCCTGCTCCTGGTCGCCGAACCGCTGCGCAACTCGGGCCGCTTCACCATGGGCGACGTCCTCGCCTACCGGATGCGCCAGCGCCCGGTCCGCACCGCGGCGGGCACCTCCACCATCGTCGTCTCGATCTTCTACCTGCTCGCCCAGATGGCCGGCGCCGGCGTCCTCGTCTCGCTGCTCCTCGGCATCACCAGCGACGGCGGCAAGATCGCGATCGTCGCCCTGGTCGGCGTCCTGATGATCGTCTACGTGACCATCGGCGGCATGAAGGGCACCACCTGGGTGCAGATGGTGAAGGCGGTGCTCCTGATCGCGGGCACCCTCCTCATCACCTTCCTCATCCTGCTGAAGTTCGACTTCAACCTCTCCGACCTGCTCGGCGCCGCCGCCACCAACAGCGGCAAGGGCGAGGCGTTCCTGGAGCCCGGCCTCAAGTACGGCGTCACCGAGATCTCGAAGCTCGACTTCCTCTCCCTCGGCATCGCCCTCGTCCTCGGCACCGCCGGGCTGCCGCACATCCTGATCCGCTTCTACACGGTGCCGACCGCCAAGGCGGCCCGGAAGTCGGTCAACTGGGCCATCGGCATCATCGGCGCCTTCTACCTGATGACGATCGTCCTCGGCTTCGGCGCCGCCGCCCTGCTGAGCCCCGAGACCATCACCTCCTCCAACAAGGCCGGCAACACCGCGGCCCCGCTCACCGCCCTGGAGGTCGGCGGCGGCGCCGACTCCACCGCGGGCGCGATCCTCCTCGCCGTCATCTCGGCCGTCGCCTTCGCCACCATCCTGGCCGTCGTCGCCGGTCTGACCCTCGCCTCCTCCTCGTCCTTCGCGCACGACATCTACGCCAACGTGATCAAGCGCGGCCAGGCCACCGAGAAGCAGGAGATGCGGGCCGCCCGCTGGTCCACCGTCTTCATCGGCATCGTCTCCATCGGGCTCGGCGCCCTCGCCCGCGACCTCAACGTCGCCGGCCTGGTCGCCCTCGCCTTCGCGGTCGCCGCCTCCGCCAACCTGCCGACGATCCTCTACTCGCTCTTCTGGAAGCGGTTCACCACCCAGGGCGCGCTCTGGTCGATCTACGGCGGCCTGATCTCCTCCGTCGTCCTCGTCCTCTTCTCGCCGGTCGTCTCCGGCGGGCCGAACTCCATGTTCAAGGGCGTCGACTTCCACTGGTTCCCGCTGGAGAACCCGGGCCTGGTCTCCATCCCGCTCGGCTTCCTCCTCGGCTGGCTCGGCTCCCTCCTCTCCAAGGAGGAGCCCGACAAGGGCAAGTACGCCGAGCTGGAGGTCAAGTCCCTCACCGGCGTCGGCACCGCCGCCGCGGTCGAGCACTGACCGCTCCGCAGCCGGCCGTATACGTTCCGCGGTGATCCACCGGCCGCGTCGTAGAGTTCTACGACGCGGCCGGTGCCGTCCTCGTGACAATCGGCCCGTGCCCGATGTCCGAGCGGTCACGTAGGCTCGAACGAGAGGCAGGACCCGAAGAATCCTGCGGAAGCCTGGAGAAGGGGAGGGGGACCGGTGCTCCTCGACACATATGGCCGAGTCGCCACTGACCTGCGCGTTTCCCTCACGGACCGGTGCAATCTGCGCTGCACCTACTGCATGCCCGAAGAGGGCCTGCAGTGGCTGGCCAAGCCCGACCTCCTCACCGACGACGAGATCGTCCGGCTGATCCGCATCGCCGTGACCGACCTCGGCGTCACCGAGGTCCGCTTCACCGGCGGCGAGCCGCTGCTCCGCCCCGGCCTCGTCGGGATCGTCGAGCGCTGCGCCGCCCTGGAGCCCCGCCCCCGCATGTCCCTCACCACCAACGGCATCGGGCTCAAGCGCACCGCCACCGCCCTGAAGGCGGCGGGACTCGACCGGGTCAACGTCTCGCTCGACACCCTGCGCCCCGAGGTCTTCAAGACCCTCACCCGCCGCGACCGCCACCACGACGTCCTCGACGGCATGGCCGCGGCCCGGGACGCCGGCCTCACCCCGGTGAAGGTCAACGCGGTCCTGATGCCGGGGCTCAACGAGGACGAGGCCCCCGACCTGCTCGCCTGGGCGATGGAGCAGGGGTACGAGCTCCGCTTCATCGAGCAGATGCCGCTCGACGCCCAGCACGGCTGGAAGCGCGACGGCATGATCACCGCCGGGGACATCCTGGAGTCCCTCCGCACCCGCTTCACGCTCACCGCCGAGGGCGCCGACGAGCGCGGCTCCGCCCCGGCCGAGCGCTGGGTGGTCGACGGCGGCCCCCACACGGTCGGCGTCATCGCCTCCGTCACCCGCCCGTTCTGCCGGGCCTGCGACCGCACCCGGCTCACCGCCGACGGGCAGATCCGCACCTGCCTCTTCGCCACCGAGGAGACCGACCTGCGGGCCGCGCTCCGCTCGGACGCCCCCGACGCGGACGTCGCGGAGCTGTGGAAGAAGGCGATGTGGGGGAAGAAGGCCGGCTCCGGCCTGGACGACCCGAGCTTCCTTCAGCCCGACCGCCCGATGTCAGCCATCGGCGGCTGAGTCCCACTCCGCGAACGGCACGACGTCCTTCAGGAATCCCCGCACGCCCAGGAACTGGGAGAGGTGCTCACGGTGTTCCTCGCAGGCGAGCCAGGTCTTGCGCCGCTCCGGCGTGTGCAGCTTGGGGTTGTTCCAGGCGAGCACCCAGACGGCGCCGGCCCGGCAGCCCTTCGCGGAGCAGATCGGCTTCTCGTCACTCACGGGACCATTGATCACCGGACCATTGTCCAGCAAGGGCGATGCCGAGCAGCCACGGGGGGAGCTGCCCGGCATCGGTCCGTCGCTCCGACGGGGGATGCGGAGCGCGTACGCAGTATGTCACGGCACCCTGGGTGCGGTGCACCGGAACTTCATGATTGATCTGAGCTTTTCTTGAGGTTCCCGGCGGTTTTCCGCCACGGTGTGTGACGGGGGGAGGGCCGGGCCGGATCAGGCGTGTCCGTACGGACGTTCCGCTCCGGATTCCGCCGCGCCCTCGGCCGCACCGAGCGCCGGCCGCACCGGCGTCGTCAGATACGCCGACGGGAGCGAGGGGGCGTTCTCCCGCCCCGCGTTCGCGATCACCACGGCGATGTACGGCAGCAGCACGCCGAGGGCCAGGGCCACGACCGCCACGTGCCGTTCCACGTTCCACAGCACCGCGGCCGCGATCACGGAGAGCGTCCGGACCGACATCGAGATGATGTAGCGCCGCTGCCTGCCCCGGACGTCGTCCGCGAGCCCCTGCCGGGCCCCGGTGATCCGGAAGACCTCGGGTCCGCCTCGCTTCCGCATCGCGTTCCACCACCCGCCGCTCACGCCGGACTCTCCCCGTTCCGGACCTCGGACCACCGTACGCCCAGCGGCTCCGGCCGACGAGAGCGGGGCACGTACGGAGGCGTCCGACATGCGCCGTATGGCCGACGGGTCGAGACTGGGGCCACATGCGCACGAGGAGGCGACTATGAGTTGGTTGTGGGCGATCATCGTCGGTTTCGTCCTGGGCCTGATCGCCAAGGCGATCCTGCCCGGGAAGCAGCAGATCCCGCTGTGGCTGACGACGATCTTCGGCATTCTGGGCAGCGTCCTGGGCAACGCGGTCGCCGGCTGGATCGGCGTCGAGGACACCAAGGGCATCGACTGGACCCGTCACCTGCTCCAGCTCATCGGCGCCGTGCTCGTGGTCGGCGTCGGCGACATGCTCTGGGCCTCGATCAAGGGCAACCGGCAGCGCGCCTGACCGGTCCGCACAGCCGGGAGGCCCGGTACGGCGCTCGCCGTACCGGGCCTCCCGGCTGTGTGAGGAACGGCCCAGGCCGTCTCTTTCGGATCCTGCCGGCCTAGCCGGCGTACTCGATCGCCGCCAGGTTCTTCTTGCCGCGCCGCAGCACCAGCCACCGGCCGTGCAGCAGCTCGCCGGCCTCGACGACGGCGTCCTCGGCGGTCACCTTCACGTTGTTCACGTAGGCGCCGCCCTCCTTCACCGTGCGCCGCGCGGCCGACTTGCTCGCCACCAGGCCGACCTCGGCGAACAGGTCCACGACCTGGCCCAGCTCGGTCACCCGCGCGTGCGGCAGCTCGGAGAGCGCCGCGGCCAGCGTCCGCTCGTCCAGCTCGGCCAGGTCGCCCTGCCCGAACAGCGCCTTCGACGCCTCGATGACCGCGCGGCACTGGTCCGCGCCGTGCACCAGCGTGGTGAGCTCCTCGGCGAGCGCCCGCTGCGCGGCCCGCGCCTGCGGACGCTCGGCGGTCTGCGCCTCCAGCTCCTCCAGCTCCTCGCGGGACCTGAAGGAGAGGATCCGCATGTAGGTGGAGATGTCCCGGTCGTCCACGTTCAGCCAGAACTGGTAGAACGCGTACGGCGTGGTCATCTCCGGGTCGAGCCAGACGGCGCCGCCCTCGGTCTTGCCGAACTTGGTGCCGTCCGCCTTGACCATCAGCGGGGTCGCCAGCGCGTGCGCCTCGGCGCCCGGCTCCAGCTTGTGGATCAGGTCGAGGCCGGCCACCAGGTTGCCCCACTGGTCGGAGCCGCCCTGCTGGAGCGTGCAGCCGTAGCGCCGGTACAGCTCCAGGAAGTCCATGCCCTGGAGCAGCTGGTAGCTGAACTCGGTGTAGCTGATGCCCTGCTCGGACTCCAGGCGGCGGGCCACGGAGTCCTTGGTCAGCATCTTGTTGACCCGGAAGTGCTTGCCGATGTCCCGCAGGAACTCGATCGCCGACAGGCCGGCGGTCCAGTCCAGGTTGTTCACCATGACCGCCGCGTTCTCCCCCTCGAAGGAGAGGAAGGGCTCGATCTGGGAACGCAGCCGGTTCACCCAGTTCGCGACCGTCTCCGGGTCGTTCAGGGTGCGCTCGGCGGTCGGACGGGGGTCACCGATCTGGCCGGTGGCCCCGCCGACCAGCGCCAGCGGCCGGTGCCCGGCCTGCTGGAGCCGGCGGACGGTGAGCACCTGGACCAGGTGACCGACGTGGAGGCTGGCCGCGGTCGGGTCGAAACCGCAATAGAACGTGACGGGACCGTCCGCGAGAGCCTTGCGCAGGGCGTCCTCGTCGGTGGACTGGGCGAAGAGCCCACGCCACTTCAGCTCGTCGACGATGTCCGTCACGGTCGTCAGTCTCCTTGGATAGTTACGGGTGACAGCCCAGTCTAGGCGGGTCAGACGCCCTGGCTGACCGAGCTCATGTTGAAGTCGGGCACCCGCAGCGCGGGCATCGCGGCCCGGGTGAACCAGTCGCTCCACTCGCGCGGCAGGGTCCGCTCCGTCCGGCCCGCCTCGGTGGCTCGCGACAGCAGGTCCACCGGCGACTCGTTGAACCGGAAGTTGTTGACCTCGCCGACCACCTCGCCGTTCTCGACGAGGTAGACGCCGTCCCGGGTCAGACCGGTGAGCAGCAGCGTCGCCGGGTCCACCTCGCGGATGTACCAGAGGCAGGTCAGCAGCAGCCCCCGCTCGGTGGCGGCCACCATCTCCTCCAGGGAGCGGTCGCCGCCCCCGTCCAGGATCAGGTTCCCCGCCCCGGGCGCCATCGGCAGGCCGGTGAGGCCCGCCGTGTGCCGGGTGGTGATGAGGCGGTCGAGCGCGCCGGCCCGCATCCACTCCACCGGGGCGACCGGCAGGCCGTTGTCGAAGACCGACTCGTCGTCGCCGGAGGTGTGCGCGATCACGAAGGGCGCGGACTCCAGGCCCGGCTCGTTCGGGTCGCTGCGCAGGGTCAGCGGCAGCGGGGAGAGGGTCTCCCCGAGCCGGGTGCCGCCGCCGGGCCGGGAGAAGACCGTGCGGCCCTCCACCGCGTCCCGGGCCGCCGAGGACCACAGCTGGTAGATCAGCAGGTCGGCCACGGCGGTCGGCGGCAGCAGCGTCTCGTACCGCCCGGCCGGCAGCTCGATCCTCCGCTCGGCCCAGCCGAGACGGACGGCCAGCTCGGCGTCGAGCGCCGCCGGGTCCACGTCCTTGAAGTCCCGGGTGGAGCGCCCGGCCCAGGCGGAGCGGGCGCGATCCGGTGACTTGGCGTTGAGCTCCAGGGTGCCGTTGGGCTGGTCGTGCCGGAGCCGTAGCCCGGTCGAGGTCCCCAGGTAGGTGGAGGTCAGCTCGTGGTTGGCGAAGCCGTACAGCTCCCGGCCGCCGGCCCGCGCGCGGGCGAACGCCTCGCCGAGCGCCGGCGCGAAGTCGGCGAAGACGGCGGAGGAGGTCTCGGCGGGCGCGTCGGTGAAGTCGGGGGAGGAGGGCACGCCCTCCACCAGCGGCTGCGCGTCCTCGGCCGGCCCGGCCGCCCGCGCCGCGGCCTCGGCGGCCCGGACCAGCGGCTCCAGGTCCTCCGCGGTCACCGCGGAGCGGGAGACGACCCCGGAGGCGGTGCCCTCGGCGCCGTCCACGGTGGCGATCACGGTGAGGGTACGGCCCCGGGTCACGCCGTTCGTGGTGAGCGCGTTGCCCGCCCAGCGCAGGTTGGCCGAGGACTCCTCGTCCGCGATGACGACACAACCGTCCGCCCGGGACAGCTCCAGCGCCCGCTCGACGATCTCGTACGGCTTGCTGACGCGGCTCATCGACCGGCCTCCTGCGTGGTGTTCGGACTGTGCTTTCCCGGGGGACGACCCCCGGACCCCCAGCGGAGGGTCCCGTCCGTCATGGTCGCGGTCATCGACCGGCCTCCTGCGTGGTGTTCAGGATGTTGACGCCCCGGAAGAGGGCGGAGGGGCAGCCGTGCGAGACGGCCGCGACCTGGCCCGGCTGGGCCTTGCCGCAGTTGAAGGCGCCGCCGAGGACGTAGGTCTGCGGGCCGCCGACCTTCTCCATCGAGCCCCAGAAGTCGGTGGTGGTCGCCTGGTACGCCACGTCCCGCAGCTGCCCGGCCAGCCGGCCGTTCTCGATGCGGAAGAAGCGCTGGCCGGTGAACTGGAAGTTGTACCGCTGCATGTCGATCGACCAGGACCGGTCGCCGACCACGTAGATGCCCCGCTCCACGCCGCCGATCAGGTCCTCGGTCGACAGGCCGCCCGGGTCGGGCTGGAGCGACACGTTCGCCATCCGCTGCACCGGCACGTGCGCGGGGGAGTCCGCGAACGCGCAGCCGTTGGACCGCCCGAGGCCGGTGAGCTTCGCGATCCGCCGGTCCAGCTGGTAGCCGGTGAGCGTGCCGTCCTTCACCAGGTCCCAGGACTGCGCCTCGACGCCCTCGTCGTCGTACCCGACGGTCGCGAGCCCGTGCTCGGCCGTGCGGTCGCCCGTCACGTTCATCACCGTGGAGCCGTACGCCAGCTTGCCCAGCTGGTCGAAGGTGGCGAAGGAGGTGCCCGCGTAGGCCGCCTCGTAGCCCAGCGCCCGGTCCAGCTCGGTGGCGTGGCCGATGGACTCGTGGATCGTCAGCCACAGGTTGGACGGGTCGACGACCAGGTCGTACCGGCCGGCCTCGACGCTCGGCGCCCGCATCTTCTCCGCGAGCAGCTCCGGGATCTCCTCCAGCTCCTTGTCCCAGTCCCAGCCGGTCCCGGTCAGGTACTCCCAGCCCCGGCCGACCGGCGGCGCGATCGTCCGCATCGAGTCGAACTCGCCCGTCGTGCCGTCCACGGCGGTCGCCGTGAGCTGCGGGTGGAGCCGCACCCGCTGCTGGGTGGTGACGGTGCCCGCCGTGTCCGCGTAGAACTTGTTCTCGAAGACCGTGAGCAGGGAGGCGTCCACGTGCGCCACCCCGTCGGCCCGCAGCAGCCGCGCCGACCAGTCGGCGAGCAGCGCGCTCTTCTCCTCGGCGGGGACGGAGAACGGGTCGATCTCGTACGAGGAGATCCACACCTTGTCGGCGTGCACCGGCTCCGGCGCCAGCTCGACCCGCTCGTCCGAGCCGGCCGCGGCGATCACCTGCGCCGACAGCTGGGCCATGGCCACGGCCTGCGAGGCGACCCGGGCGGCCCCGTCCATGGTCAGATCGACCCCGGAGGCGAAGCCCCAGGCCCCGCCGTGCACCACCCGCACCGCGTACCCGAGGTCGGTGGTGTCCGACGAACCCGCCGGTTTGGCGTCCCGCAGGCGCCAGGCGGCGCTGCGGACCCTTTCGAGGCGGAAGTCGGCGTGCTCGGCGCCGAGCGCCCGCGCCCGCGCGAGCGCCGCGTCGGCGAGCGCCCTCAGCGGCAGGGCCGTGAAGGCCGGATCGATGGAATGGGCCCCAGTTGGCACAGCTGTCTCCTGTCGTGTGACACCGGTCGTCCCGATCATGTCGCGCTTTGGGCCGGGATGCCCAGGGATTTCTGTAGGGATCCGACAGCGACATCCGTGAGCCACTGTCGGGGCCCGATTCCGCGGATCGCGGAACGGGCCGATAGGTTTCCAGTACCAGACCGCCGATCGAAAGGGTGATCCGTTGAGCCGCTCGGTTCTCGTCACCGGAGGAAACCGGGGCATCGGCCTCGCCATCGCCCGCGCGTTCGCCGAGGCGGGCGACAAGGTCGCGTACACCTACCGCTCGGGCGAGCCGCCGGCCGAGCTCGCCGAACTGGGCTGCCTCGCCGTGCGGTGCGACATCACCGACGGCGAGCAGGTGGAGCAGGCGTACAAGGAGATCGAGGAGAAGCACGGCCCGGTCGAGGTCCTCGTGGCCAACGCGGGCGTGACGAAGGACCAGCTCCTCATGCGCATGTCCGAGGAGGACTTCACGTCCGTCCTCGACACCAACCTCACCGGCACCTTCCGCGTCGTGAAGCGGGCCAACCGCGGCATGCTCCGCGCCAAGAAGGGCCGCGTCGTCCTGATCTCCTCGGTCGTCGGTCTGCTGGGCTCCGCGGGCCAGGCCAACTACGCCGCCTCCAAGGCCGGCCTGGTCGGTTTCGCCCGTTCCCTCGCCCGTGAGCTCGGCTCGCGGAACATCACCTTCAACGTCGTCGCGCCCGGCTTCGTCGACACCGACATGACCGCCGTGCTCACCGACGAGCAGCGCGCGGGCATCGTGTCCCAGGTCCCGCTCGGCCGCTACGCGCAGCCCACGGAGATTGCCGCGGCCGTGAGGTTCCTCGCCTCCGACGACGCCTCGTACATCACTGGAGCCGTCATTCCGGTTGACGGCGGATTGGGCATGGGTCACTGATCACATGAGCGGAATCCTCGAAGGCAAGCGCATCCTGATCACCGGTGTGCTGATGGAGTCCTCCATCGCCTTCCACGCCGCGAAGCTGGCCCAGGAGCAGGGTGCGGAGATCATCCTCACCGCCTGGCCCCGGCCGACGCTCACCGAGCGCATCGCCAAGAAGCTCCCCCGCCCCGAGGCCGTCAAGGTCCTGGAGCTCGACGTCTCCAACGACGAGCACCTCGCCCGCCTGGAGGGCCAGGTGCGCGAGCACCTCGGCGACCGCATCGACGGTGTCGTGCACTCCATCGGCTTCGCCCCGCAGGACGCCCTCGGCGGCAACTTCCTGAACACGCCGTTCGAGTCGGTCTCCACCGCCATGCACGTCTCGGCCTTCTCCCTGAAGTCGCTGACGATGGCGCTGCTGCCGCTGCTGAGCGAGGGCGGCTCGGTCGTCGGCCTCACCTTCGACGCGAAGTTCGCCTGGCCGCAGTACGACTGGATGGGCCCGGCCAAGGCCGCCCTGGAAGCGACCAACCGCTACATGGCCCGCGACCTGGGCAAGCAGAACATCCGCTGCAACCTGGTCTCCGCCGGTCCGCTCGGCTCCATGGCCGCCAAGTCCATCCCGGGCTTCTCCGAGCTGGCGAGCGTCTGGGACAGCCGCTCCCCGCTGGAGTGGGACCTCTCCGACCCGGAGCCGGCCGGCCGCGCCATCGTCGCGCTGCTCTCCGACTGGTTCCCGAAGACCACGGGCGAGATCGTCCACGTCGACGGCGGCCTGCACGCGATCGGCGCCTGACCGCTCCGCACCGTTCCGACCAGGGCCGGACGCGCTTCCCTCCGGGGGACGGCGCGTCCGGCCCCGGCCGTTTCCGGGCCTCACCACCCCCGACTCGAAAAGTCGGGCGGATCACCGCAGACTGGTCGAAGCGTGTCGTTCCGACTACTCACGGGGAGGAGGTACGGGCATGCGCGCGCTCCACCGCGGCTTCGCCGCCTACGCCTCGGTCGCCGCCCTGCTTCTCGGAACCGCCGTCGCCGCGGAGGTCCACGCGGCCCCCGCCCCCGCCGAGGAGCCCGCCGTGACCGTCCCGGCCGCCGACGGGCCGGAGGACTTCGGCGCCTCCTGCCACACGGTCGTCGAGGGCACCCGGGTGACCGCCCACTGCCGGAACCCGTACCCGGAGACCGACCGGATACGGCTCCACGTCGAGTGCGACCCCTGGTGGGACCTGGACACCGACAGCGCCCCCGTGGACGTGGCCCCCGCCGATCACGCGACCGTCACGGCCCGCTGCTGGAAGGAGGTCCGCTCCGCGTGGGTCACCCACGAACCGGCGGACCCTGCTCCTCCCGCGGCTCCTTCGCCGCGCCCAGGCACATGAACGGATAGCCGGCCGCCTCCTCCGCCGCCCGCTCCGCGTCCCCGGCCCTGATCGCGTCCACCAGGCGCGCGTGGTCCATGTGGTTCTCCGGCCGCAGCACCTGCCCCACGTCGCCGCGCAGCCACGCGCGCAGGAGATCGCCCAGGTCTGCGTAGAGCTCCGTCAGCACGTCGTTGCCGGAGGCCGCGACGACCGCGTGGTGGAAGGCCGCGTCCGCCGTCACGAACCGCTCCGCGTCCCCCGACCCCCACGCCTCCTCGCGCCGGACGAGCAGCGCGTCCAGCTGCTTCAGGTCCCGCTCCGAGCGGCGCCGCGCCGCGAACCGCGCGGCGGCCGACTCCAGCGTGGAGCGCAGCTCCGCCACATGGCGCGGATCGGAGTCCGCGAACCGCCGGTGCATCACCCCGGCCAGCTCGCTCGTCGCCGCCACATAGGTGCCGGAGCCCTGCCGGATGTCGAGCAGCCCGTTGTGGGCGAGGGCGCGGACCGCCTCGCGGACCGTGTTCCGGGCCACGCCCAGCTGCTCGACCAGCTCGGGCTCGGTCGGGATCCGCGAGCCGACCGGCCACTCGCCGGACGTGATCTGGTTCCGCAGCTCGGCGATCACCTGGTCGGTCAGACCGGTGCGCCGTGGGTGCCCGAGGGCCATGGAGGACTCGCCTTCCGGAAGGGGGATCGTGGTCGTCCGGGATTGGACAACCGATCATCCCATGATTCTATGATGGTTCTATGTCAGACGAGCCGAAGACCCTCGACCCCGCCGCCGCCACCCGGCCGGCCCCCGCCCCGGAGCACCCCGCCCCCGCCCCGGCCGGCGCCCGCACCGCCCGCTGGACCCTCGGCCTCGTCTCCGTCGGACTGGTCCTCGCCGCGCTCAACCTGCGCCCCGCGATCACCAGCCTCGGCGCCCTCCTCGAAGAGGTCAGCGCCGGCCTCCACATGAGCGGCACCGTCGCCGGCGTCCTCACCTCCGTGCCGCCGCTCTGCTTCGCGATCTTCGGCATCACCGCCCCCCGCCTGGCCCGCCGCTTCGGCCCCGCCGCCGTCGTCTGCGCCGGCATGGCCGCGATCTTCGCCGGCCTGCTGCTGCGCCCCTTCGCGACCGGCACCGCCGCCTTCCTCGCCGCCAGCGCCCTCGCCCTCATGGGCATCGCCGTCAGCAACGTCCTCATGCCGGTGATCGTCAAGCGGTACTTCCCCGACCGCATCGGCAGCATGACCGGCCTGTACTCCATGGCCCTCGCCCTCGGCACCTCGCTCGCCGCCGCCGTCACCGTCCCGATGACCGACGCCCTCGGCGGCGACTGGCGCCTCGGCCTCGGCGTCTGGGCCGTGCTCGCCGCCCTCGCCGTCCTGCCCTGGCTGCCGCTCGTCAAGGACCGCACCGGCGCCGCCCGTACGGAGCGGGGCGCCGCTCCCGGCACCCCCGCGGCCCCGTCCGCGCCCGCCGCCACCGCGCCCCGCCCGATGTACCGCAGCCGCACCGCCTGGGCCCTCGCCTGCTTCTTCGGCCTCCAGGCCACCGGCGCCTACATCACCATGGGCTGGATGCCGCAGATCTTCCGCGACGCCGGCGTCCCCGCCTCCACCGCGGGCGTCCTCCTCGCGGTCACCATGGTCATGGGCGTCCCGCTCGCCTTCGTCATCCCGCGCCTCGCCACCCGGATGCGCCACCAGGGACCGATCGTCGTCGCCCTCGGCACCTGCGGACTCGTCGGCTACACCGGCCTCCTCCTCGCCCCGGCCGCCGGCGCCTGGGTCTGGGCCGTGCTCCTCGGCATCTCCAACTGCTCCTTCCCGCTCGCCCTCACCATGATCGGCATGCGCTCGCGCACCGGCGCCGGCGTCGTCCGCCTCTCCGCCTTCGCCCAGTGCGTCGGCTACCTCATCTCGATCCCCGGCCCCCTCCTCGTCGGCGTGCTCTACCAGCACAGCGGCGGCTGGGGCGTGCCGATCGCCCTCATGGGCGGGCTGATGGTGCCGCAGATGATCGTGGGATCGCTCGCCGGACGGGACCGGACGATCGAAGACGAATCCTGAGATGCGAGACTGGGCCCATGCCCGTTCTCGAACCCAATCCCCAGGGCGGCCAGAAGAAGCTGCTCCTCGTGCTCGGCGCGATGCTCGGCATCACGGTCGTCATCGCCGTCATCGCCTCGATCGCCTCCCCCTGACCCCGCCCACCCCCGGCCGGGGGTGGGGACAACCCCCGCATCCCCTAGGGGAAAGACTCAGGGGCGAGTAGGTGGATCACCGGATGGGCCACGGCCCCCGCGCTCCCTACGGTGGAGACACGCCGCGGTTCCGCGGCACCCACCTCCCCCGAGGACCGCGTCCCGGGGGCATCCCTCACGGAGGCGGTCATGGCGGCCCTCACCCGCACCGGCGAGCGGACCACGCCGGCCGGCGTCGACACCCGGCTGCCCTGGTGGGCGCTGGCGCTCCCGGTGGCCGCCTTCACCGCCCTCCTGCTGCTGGTCACCGGGCCCGGTGAGGCCGCTGCGACGAGCGGGGACGCCGGGATCGGCCGGGTCGTCCAGCTGATCGGTCAAACCCTCGCTCTCTGAGTCAGGACGGGCCGATCCGTGCCAAGCTGTGGACCATGAGCGTCGAATCAACCCGCAGGATCGTGCTGCTCCGGCACGCGAAGGCAGACTGGGGCCAGGAGACCGACCACGAGCGCCCGCTCGCCGAGCGCGGCCGCAAGGACGCACCCGTGGCGGGCCGCCGGCTCGCCCAGTCCGGCATCCACTTCGACCTGGCCCTCTGCTCGACCGCCGCCCGCACCCGTGAGACGTGGAAGCTCGCCGTCCACGAGCTGCCCGAGCGGCCGAGGACGGTCTACGAGGAGCGGATCTACGAGGCGTCCCTCGGCGAGCTCATCGCCCTCCTCAACGAGGTCCCGGAGGACGTGGACGACGTCCTCGTCATCGGCCACAACCCCGGCATGCACGCCCTGGCCGACGCCCTCGCCGGCGACGCCGAGGGAGACGCCCACGCCCGGATGAACCGCAGCGGCTACCCGACCTCGGCCTACGCCGTCCTCACCTTCACCGGCACCTGGAAGTCCGTCGAGCACGGCGTCGCCCGCCTCGCCGACTTCTGGACCCCGCACGACTGACCTCCGGGGACCACGAGCGCACCGGGACCGGCCGCCGGGGACCACGAGCGCACCGGGACCGGCACCCTCGCCCCGGGAGCGCGCCCGCGGGCCGGCGTCCCACCCGCGGGAGCCCGTAGGCGAAGGGGCCCGGCCGTCCTCAGGACGGCCGGGCCCCTCTCCCGTACCGGAACGGGCCGGCGGACTCAGTGCTCCCGCGGCTCCGCGCCGCCGTCGTCCGCCGCCTCGACCTCCTCGCGGGTGATCCCCAGCAGGTACAGCACGGTGTCGAGGAACGGCACGTTCACCGCCGTGTGGGCCGCCTCGCGCACCACCGGCTTGGCGTTGAACGCCACCCCGAGCCCCGCCGCGTTCAGCATGTCCAGGTCGTTCGCGCCGTCACCGATCGCCACCGTCTGCGCCAGCGGCACCCCGGCCTCCGCCGCGAACCGGCGCAGCAGCCGCGCCTTGCCCGCCCGGTCCACGATCTCGCCCGTCACCCGGCCGGTCAGCTTCCCGTCCACGATCTCCAGCGTGTTGGCCTGCGCGAAGTCCAGCCCGAGCCGCTCCTTCAGATCGTCCGTGACCTGCGTGAAGCCGCCCGAGACCACACCCACCTGGTAGCCGAGCCGCTTGAGGGTCCGGATCAGCGTCCGCGCGCCCGGCGTGAGCCGCACCTCGGCCCGCACCTTGTCCACCACCGACGCGTCCAGGCCCTCCAGGAGCGCCACGCGCGCGTGCAGCGACTGCTCGAAGTCCAGCTCGCCCCGCATCGCCGCCGCCGTCACCTCGGCGACCTTCTCCTCGCACCCCGCGTGCGCCGCGAAGAGCTCGATGACCTCGTCCTGGATCAGCGTCGAGTCCACGTCCATGACGACCAGCCGCTGCGCCCGCCGGTGCAGCCCGGCCGAGACCACGGCCACGTCCACGCCGATCGTGTGCGCCTCGGTGGCCAGCGCCGTCCGCAGCACCTCCGTCGCGCACCCCGAGACCGCGAACTCGACCGCCGTCACCGGGTACTTCGCCAGCCGGAAGATACGGTCGATGTTGCCGCCCGAACCGGCGATCCTGGCCGCTATGGCCGCCGTCTGCTCGGCCGTCAGCGGGTGCCCGAGCACGGTCACGTGCGAGCGGCCCTCGCCGCGCGGCCGGTTGTCGCCGGTGCCCGAGATGATCTCGGCCTGCAGCTTCAGGGACTCGGCCCAGCTGTGCACGGTGGCGCGCAGCTCGCCCTGGGTGGCGACGGTCGGCTCGGTGACCAGCGCGCACAGCACCAGCCGGCCGCGCGAGACGACCTGCTCGATGTCGACGACGTCCACGGAGAAGGCGGCCAGGGTGTCGAAGAGACCGGCGGTGATCCCGGGCCGGTCCTTCCCGAAGATCTTGACGAGAAGCGTGGGAACGTCCGAGGCGGGAACGGCGGGAACGTCCGGTGTCTGCGATGCGCTCATGGTGCTCCCACCGTATCGGGCGCCCCGCGCCACCCGGCGCCCCGTCCCGCGTACCGGACACCCGTCCGGCAGGTCTCCGGCCCGTCTCCGGCCCGTCTCCCGCCCGTCTCCGGCCCGGACGTGCCCGGCGACCCTCCCTCGGGTCTTCACGCCGCCCGACTTTCGGATCGGGGACCCGGCCTGAAATAGTTCCCCAGGATGATTCGCCATCCCTAGGGCCCCCGTGACGGGGGTGCATCGGGGGACACACAGTGGGGCATGGAGTGCCAGAACTCGTACTCGAACTCAACGGCAGGACCTGGACGCTGGAGCCGTCCCGGTCGTACACCCTGGGCCGCGACCCCCAGGGGGACCTGGTCATCGACGACGCCAGGGTCTCGTGGCGGCACGCCACGATCAGCTGGAACGGCCGGAGCTGGGCCATCGAGGACCACGGCTCCACCAACGGCACCTTCGTCGCGGGGCAGCGGCTCCAGCAGCTGGAGATCGGCCCCGGCACCGCCGTCCACCTCGGCAACCCGACGGACGGCCCGCGCCTGAACCTCGCCGCCGCGCACGCCGGACAGGCCGCGCACGCCGGACAGCAGGCCCACGTGGGACAGCAGGCCCACGTCGGACAGCAGGGTGCCGCCCCGGCCCAGCCCGCGCAGCAGCCGGCCGGACCGCAGGCCGAGTGGGCCACCCACGACGCCGCCCCGCCCCAGCAGGGCGGCTGGCAGCAGCCCGCCCCGCAGCACGGCGGCTACGTCCCGCCGCAGGTGCCCCACCAGGGGGGCGGTCCGGTCGAGCAGCTGGCCCAGAAGACCAGCGGCGCCGCGGGGGCGTCGTCGGCCTACTCCGACCGCAGCCCGACCACCTTCCACCAGCTCGCCCTCGGGCACGTGATGCGCATCGGCCGTGCGCTCGAGAACGAGCTGGTCGTCTCCGACCTCCAGGTCTCGCGCCACCACGCCGAGTTCCACGCCACGCCCGACGGCCGCATGGAGATCCGCGACCTCGGCTCGCACAACGGCACCTACGTCAACGGCCAGCCGATCCCCAAGGGCGGCAGCGCCCTCCTCGGCCCGCAGGACATCGTCGGCGTCGGCCACTCCACCTTCCGGATCGTCGGCGGCCAGCTGGAAGAGTTCGTCGACACCGGTTCGGTCTCCTTCTCGGCCCGGCACCTCACCGTCACCGTCGACGGCGGCAAGCAGATCCTCAAGGACGTCTCCTTCGGCGTCCCCGAGAAGTCGCTCATCGGCGTCATCGGCCCCTCCGGCTCCGGCAAGTCGACCCTCCTCAAGGCGCTCACCGGCTACCGGCCCGCCAACGAGGGCGACGTCCTCTACGACAACCGCAGCCTCTACAAGCAGTTCGCCGAGCTGCGCCAGCGCATCGGTCTGGTCCCGCAGGACGACATCCTGCACAAGGAGCTCACCGTCCAGAAGGCGCTCCGGTACGCCGCCAAGCTCCGCTTCCCCGGCGACACCGCCACGGCCGAGCGCGAGGCCCGCATCGACGAGGTGCTGCGCGAGCTCAAGCTCGACATCCACAAGGAGAAGAAGGTCACCTCCCTCTCCGGCGGCCAGCGCAAGCGCGTCTCGGTCGCCCTGGAGCTGCTGACCAAGCCCTCGCTGATCTTCCTGGACGAGCCGACCTCCGGCCTCGACCCGGGCATGGACCGCGACGTCATGCAGCTGCTCCGCGGCCTCGCCGACGACGGCCGTACGGTCCTCGTCGTCACCCACTCCGTCGCCGAGCTCGCCCTCTGCGACAAGCTCCTCGTGATGGCGCCCGGCGGCTCCGTGGCGTACTTCGGCCCGCCGGACGAGGCGCTGAACTTCTTCGGCTACTCCTCCTGGGCCGACGTCTTCTCCGCCTTCGAGAACTACCGCGACTACGACTGGGCCGGCCGCTGGAAGGGCTCGCAGCACTACCAGCTGTACGCCGCCGACATCGACGCCGTCGCCGCCCAGCCCGTCCACATGCCGCAGCAGGCGATGTCCCGCCCGCCCAAGCCACAGGGCTGGGGCTCCCAGCTGTGGACCCTGATCCGCCGCTACACCTCGGTGATCGTCTCCGACAAGGGCTTCCTCGCCCTCATGGTGATCCTCCCGGCGGTCATCGGCTCGGTCTCCGTCGTCATCCCCGCCGACTTCGGCCTCGCCCCGCCCACGCCGCCGTCCCGCTTCAACGGCGACGCCGGCATCATCATGCTGATCCTCACGGTCGGCATGTGCTTCTCCGGAGCCGCGAACTCCGTCCGAGAACTGATCAAGGAACGGGTCATCTACGAACGGGAGCGCGCCACCGGCCTCTCCCGCTCCGCCTACCTGATGTCCAAGGTCATCGTCCTCGGCGTCATCACGGCCTTCCAGGGCGTCATCCTCTGCGCCATCGGCTTCGCCATCCGCGACCTGCCCGCCGAGGGCCTGCTCATGCCGCCGGCCGTCGAGCTCTGCCTCACCGTCATCGCGCTCGGCCTCACCTCGATGATGGTCGGCCTGGTCATCTCCGCGCTGGTGAAGACCGCCGAGAAGACCATGCCGCTGCTCGTCATGTTCGCGATCGTCCAGGTCGTCTTCACCGGCATCCTCTTCAAGGTCTTCGGCTCGCCCGGCCTGGAGCAGTTCGCCTGGCTCATGCCCTCCCGCTGGGCCATCGCCGGCGCCGGCACCACGCTCGACCTCGCGCACCTCATGGCGCCGTGGGACCCGAAGAACCCCACCGACCTGGACCCCCTGTGGGAGCACAGCGTCGGCCAGTGGAGCTTCAACATCGGCGTGCTGCTGTTCATGACCGTCGTCCTCGGCGTCCTGGTCGCGCGCCTGCTGCGCCGCCACGAGCCCGAGGTCATGCGCAAGTAACGGCTCCGCCGCACCAGCGCCGAAGGGCGGCACCCGCACGGGGTGCCGCCCTTCGCGCTGTCGCCGGGGCGACTCAGTACGCGCTGTTGACGTTGTCGATCGAGCCGTAACGGTCGGCCGCGTAGTTGGCGGCGGCGACGATGTTGGCGACCGGGTCGTACTGGTCGAACTTGGTGCCCGGCACGTGGTACGCCTTGAAGGTCGGGTAGATGACCTGGAGCAGACCCTTGGACGGGACGCCGTTGATGGCGTTGATGTCCCAGTTGTTGATCGCGTACGGGTTGCCGCTGGACTCGCGCATGATGTTCTTGTGCAGGCCGTTGTACGAGCCCGGGATGTTGTGCTTGTCCATGATGAACAGCGCCTCGCGGATCCAGCCGTCGAGGTTGTTCGCGAAGACCGGCGTCCGGGTGACGGAGCGGCTCGCGGCGGACGTCGTCGCGGCGCGCTTCTTCGCGGCGGCCTTCGCCTTCGCCTCGGCCTTCGCCTTGGCGGCCCGCTTCTTCGCGGCCGCGTCGGCCTTCGCCTTGGCCTCGGCCTGCGCCTTCGCCTTGGCGGCCTTCGCCTTCGCCGCCGCCTGCGCCTTGGCCTTCGCCGCGGCGTCCAGCTTGGCCTGCAGGCCGATGGTGGTGTGCTGGTCGGTCACGCTCGCGGCCAGCGCCTTCGTCTGCGGGGCGCTCGCGTCATAGGACCACGCGACCCGCTGGCTCGTGTTCAGCGCCTGCGGCTCGGTCTCCGTGGAGCCGTTGCCCGGCACGAGGGAGAGGGTGAGGGCGGCTGCGCCCAGGGCGGCGACGCCGGCGATCGTGGCCTTGTGGGTCTTCTTCAGACCACGACTGTGGCCAGGGGTGTTCTGAGACATGCAGGACTACCTCTTCGAATCGCTGGGGGTCGCTGGGCCGGGGCGGCTGCGCCTGCTCGGCGGCGACGGGGGCAATTCTTAGCGGCAGCAAAATCGCGTGGCAAAGGTGTGACGTACGATCCCGGGTAGTGGATCAGGGGCCCGTGTACGCGCCCGACACACGCCTTCAGGGCCGGTTCGTCCCACTCCGAACCCCCCTCGCGCACTCCACTAGGGAGCTTCGTAAGTGACCTGGGTCCTATGCGCGGGCTCACATGGGGGGCGTGGCGAACTCACTCGACGTTGCTCCAGCAATGCACACAGTGAGGCTTCTCCACCGCAAGGAGGAGAACACCCCCGCGGAACTCCTGCCGGAGGCGGCGCCCCCTCCCCACCACGGCGTACGCGGGGCCGCCGACGGCCCGTACGCCGCCACCCGGGCGGACGCGCGCGGCGGCGTACGGACCGTCCGCCCCGGGAGCCGGCCCCGGAACCCGACACCATCCGCAGCGCCCCCGTACGCGCGCACGTACGCGCGCACGTACGCGTGCGTGCCCCTCTTGATGTCCGGCACGCCCCCGGCTCCGGCGCGCCCCCGACTTCGGCCCGGTCTCCACACCCCACCCACCACCCGCGTACCCGCCCACGCGCCCGCACGCGCGCGGGGCCCCACAGGCAGCACGCCCACCGCGACCACCCCCACCCCCACCCACCCCGGCCCTCGCCCCCCCGGCCCTCGCCCCCCCGGCCCTCGCCCCCCCGGCCCTCGCCCCCCGGCCCTCGCCCCCCCCGGCCCTCGCCCCCGCCGGGCCGGCGCGGGCATTTCGACCTAGGTCCCGCGACCTGCTCCACCGCCGTCCACAGCCCCATACGGACCGTCACACCCCGCCGGTACCGTGAAGCCATGAGCCACCGACCGAGCTCCGGCCTCGCCGCCGTGAGCACCGCACTCCTGGCGATGAGCCGGCAGATGGAGGTCCGCGACGTCCTCAAGACGATCGTGGCCTCCGCCCGCGAGCTCCTCGACGCCGAGTACGCGGCCCTGGGCGTCCCGGACGACCACGGCGGCTTCGCCCAGTTCGTCGTCGACGGCGTCACCGACGAGCAGTGGAAGGCGATCGGCCCGCTGCCCCGGCAGCACGGCGTGCTCGCCGCGATGCTCCACAAGGCCGAGCCCGAGCGGCTCGCCGACGTCCGCGAGGACCCCCGCTTCGGCGGCTGGCCCGACGCCCACCCCGAGCTCTCCGACTTCCTCGGCCTGCCCGTCCGGGACGGCGACGAGACCCTGGGCGCCCTCTTCCTCGCCAACAAGCGCTGCCCCAAGCCCGAGGGAAGCTGCGGCTTCACCGCCGAGGACGAGGAGCTCCTCGGCATCCTCGCCCAGCACGCCGCCATCGCCCTCACCAACGCCCGGCTGTACGAGCGCAGCCGCGAGCTCACCATCGCCGAGGAGCGGTCCCGGCTCGCCCACGAGCTGCACGACGCCGTCAGCCAGAAGCTCTTCTCGCTCCGGCTCACCGCCCAGGCCGCCGCCGCCCTCGTCGACCGCGACCCGGCCCGCGCCAAGGGCGAGCTCCAGCAGGTCGCCGCGCTCGCCGCGGAGGCCGCGGACGAGCTGCGCGCCGCCGTCGTCGAGCTCCGCCCCGCGGCCCTCGACGAGGACGGCCTCGTCCACACCCTGCGCACCCAGGTCCAGGTCCTCGACCGCGCCCACACCGCCACCGTCGCCTTCGACAGCCCCGGCGTCCGCGCCCTGCCCGCCGCCCAGGAGGAGGCCGTCCTCCGGGTCGCCCAGGAGGCCCTGCACAACGCCCTGCGGCACGCCGACGCCGCGCGGGTCACCGTCACCCTCGCCCGGAACGGCCAGGGCGCCCGGCTCACCGTCACCGACGACGGCCGGGGCTTCGATCCGAGGGTGGTCCGCCGCGCCGGCCGCCACCTCGGCCTGGTGTCCATGCGCGACCGCGCCGCCGGAGTCGGCGGCGCCCTCACCGTGACCTCCGCCCCCGGCGAGGGCACCACGATCGAGATGGAGGTCCCCGGTGGCTGACAAGCCCATCCGTGTGCTCCTGGTCGACGACCACCAGGTCGTCCGCCGCGGCCTGCGCACCTTCCTGGAGGTCCAGGACGACATAGAGGTCGTCGGCGAGGCCGCCGACGGCGCCGAGGGCGTCGCCCGCGCCGAGGAGCTGCGCCCGGACGTCGTCCTCATGGACGTCAAGATGCCCGGCATGGACGGCATCGAGGCCCTCAAGCGGCTCCGCGCCCTCGCCAACCCGGCGAAGGTCCTCATCGTCACCAGCTTCACCGAGCAGCGCACCGTCGTCCCCGCCCTGCGCGCCGGCGCCTCCGGATACGTCTACAAGGACGTCGACCCCGACGCCCTCGCCGGCGCCATCCGCTCCGTCCACGCCGGCCACATCCTGCTCCAGCCCGAGGTCGCCGGCGCCCTCCTGAGCCAGGACGACCCCCAGGGCGGGACGGGACGGGGCACCACCCTCACCGAGCGCGAGCGCGAGGTCCTCGGCCTCATCGCCGACGGCCGCTCCAACCGGGAGATCGCCCGCGCCCTCGTCCTCTCGGAGAAGACGGTGAAGACCCACGTGTCGAACATCCTCATGAAGCTCGACCTCGCCGACCGCACCCAGGCGGCGCTCTGGGCGGTCCGCCACGGCCTCACCACCTGAAACGCTCCCGTTACGCGCCGGGGCGCACGCCCGTTCACAAGGTCATACCGTCGGGTGTACATCCCCCGTTCGGCGCAACCCGCCGGGGCCGGCGGCGTTCTCCAAGGCATGCTGCGGCGGACCGGCCGCAGCGATGACCAGGAGGAAGTACCAAGTGAAGAACCTCAAGAAGGCCGCTGCCCTCACCATGGTCGCCGGCGGCATCGTCGCCGCCGGTGCCGGTGTCGCCTCCGCCCACGGCGCCGAGGCCGACGGCAAGGCCCTCAACTCCCCGGGTGTCGCCTCCGGCAACCTGGTGCAGGTCCCGGTCCACGTTCCCGTGAACGTCTCCGGCAACACGGTCAACGTGATCGGCCTGCTCAACCCCGCCTTCGGCAACGGCGCCTTCAACGGCTGACCCGCCACCCCCACGGCCCCCCGGAGATCCTCCGGGGGGCCGTCCCCGTCCCGGGCGGGCGCACCGCCGAGGCCCGGACGAAGCCCCTGGACGGACAGCGCCCCCGGGGCACGTACGAGGGGACACGCCCCCACCGAGCCGCCCGCCCCACGGGCCCCCGCCCCGGGGCACGTACGAGGGGGTACGCCCCCACGCCGCCGCCCACCCCACGAGCCCCCGCCCCGGGGGCCGGCCCTGCCGGCCGCGGCGGTCAGAACCCCCGCTCCCGCTCCCTCTCCTCCACCCACGCGTTGTACGCCGCGACCTGCGCCCGCCGTGCCACCCGCTCCACCGGCCGCAGCACCTCGCCCCGCGCCGCCATCTCGGACGCGCTCACCGCGCCCCCGTGGCCGTTCCCGTACGCCAGGTCGACCATCAGACCGATCCGCTGGGCCAGCTCCAGGACCCGGACCGCGCGCGGCGGGTAGCCGGGGGCCAGGATCTCGCGGCCCGCCTCCGCCCGCGCCCGGTACGCCTCGCGCGCCGCCTCCGCCGCCGGCCCCGACGCCGCCACGTCCAGCCGCGTCAGCGCCGCCGTCGCGTCCCGCAGCGCCTCCGCCAGCTCCCGCTCCGCCTCGCCCAGCGACGGCACGTCCGCCGGCGGTGCCTCCCGCACCGCGAGGCAGTGCCACACCACCTCGACGTGGACGTCCCCGCGCGGCCCCCTCTCCGTGACCTCCGGCACCAGCCCGTACGGCGCCCCGTACCCGACCACGGCCTCCTCCGCCTCCAACGCGCGCGCGTTGAAGTCCGGCGGACCGCTCAACCCCAGAGGGTGCCCCGGCGCCGGCAGCGCCACCCGCCACCCGGTCACCCCGAGCCGCCGCAGCCGCCCCAGCGCCAGCGTCAGCCCCACCGGGCCCGCCTCACCCGGCAGCTCCGCCACGCGGTGCACCGAGTCCTCCCCGACAATCGCCAGTGCCGCGTCGTCCGGCGACACCGCCCCGGCCAGCAGGGCATTCCCCCAGGCGGCCAGGCGTCCTGAACGTGGTTCCGAAAGCATCCCCCCAGAGTAGGGACCCGGACGACGCCCCACGGCCTGTCCGGAAAGTCCCGCCCGGCACGCGCCCCCGACAGGCACGACCGCCGCGTCGCCTCCGGCCGCCACGGCCCCGTCGTCACCGGTCCCGTTCCATCCCGCGCCCGCCCGCGCCGGACGCCGCCGGCCCCGCCCGCCCTCCACACGGACGCCGCGAGCCCCGCCCGCCCCCGGCCGGACGGCGCTACTCTCCGGACAGGCCCTAGGGACCGGCCCGCCCCGCCGATGACGTAGGTTTTCCCGTGGACGCCGCGCCCGCGGCCCAACGCGACGACACGAGCCGACACGACTCGACGGCAAGGGGAGACAACGCGCTCATGAGCGATGTACTGGAGCTGGTGGACGTATCGGTGGTCCGCGACGGACGCGCTCTGGTGGACGAGGTCTCCTGGTCGGTCAAGGAGGGGGAGCGCTGGGTCATCCTCGGCCCGAACGGCGCCGGCAAGACCACCCTCCTCAACCTCGCGTCCAGCTACCTCTACCCCACCACCGGCACCGCCACCATCCTCGGCGAGCGCCTCGGCGCCGTCGACGTCTTCGAGCTGCGCCCCCGCATCGGCATGGCCGGCATCGCGATGGCGGAGAAGCTGCCCAAGCGCCAGACCGTCCTCCAGACCGTCCTCACCGCCGCGTACGGCATGACCGCCACCTGGCACGAGGACTACGACCCGGTCGACGAGGCCCGCGCCCGCGCCTTCCTCGACCGCCTCGGCATGAACGAGTACCTGGACCGCCGGTTCGGCACCCTCTCCGAGGGCGAGCGCAAGCGCACCCTGATCGCCCGCGCGATGATGACCGACCCCGAGCTCCTCCTCCTCGACGAGCCCGCCGCCGGCCTCGACCTCGGCGGCCGCGAGGACCTGGTCCGCCGCCTCGGCCGGCTGGCCCGCGACCCGTACGCCCCCTCCATGATCATGGTCACCCACCACGTCGAGGAGATCGCCCCCGGCTTCACCCACGTCCTGATGATCCGTCAGGGCAAGGTGCTCGCCGCCGGCCCCATGGAGACCGAGCTCAACTCCCGCAACCTCTCCCGCTGTTTCGGCCTCCCGCTCGTCGTCGAGCGCGTCGGCGACCGCTGGACCGCCCAGGGCCTGCCCCTCAAGTAGCCCCGCCCCGCAGGGCCGTGAACCGCCGTGACCCGCACAGCCACGGCACCGCACCGCGCCCTGTCCCATCCGGCCCCACCCGCCCTACCATGACCGTGTGGACATCGACGCATGGATCTGGTGGCTGATCGGCGCGGTGGGGCTCGGCATTCCCCTGGTCCTCACCGCCATGCCGGAGTTCGGCATGTTCGCCGTCGGCGCGGTCGCGGGCGCGGTCACCGCCGCCCTCGGCTTCGGCGTCGTCGCGCAGGTGATCGTCTTCGTGGTCGTCTCCGTCGCGCTGGTCGCCGCCGTCCGCCCCATCGCCGCCCGCCACCGCGCGGGCAGCCCCGCCCTCGCCACCGGCGTCGACGCCCTGAAGGGCCGTCAGGCCCGCGTCGTGGAACGGGTCGACGCCCAGGGCGGCCGCATCAAGCTCGCCGGCGAGATCTGGTCGGCCCGTTCCCTCGACGCCACCCGCGTCTTCGAACCGGGCGAGGAGGTCGACGTCGTCGAGATCGAAGGGGCGACCGCCGTCGTCATCTGACCGAAGGCCGCCCATGACGTCCCGGCGTCTGGGAAACTCGATCATCGAAACGAACCCGGCAGACAACCGGCAGCGAAGGGCACGGGGAACACGATGTCAGCAGTCATCATCGTCCTGATCATTCTGGTGGTGCTCGTCTTCATCGCCCTGATCAAGACGATCCAGGTCATCCCGCAGGCCAGCGCCGCGATCGTGGAGCGCTTCGGCCGCTACACGCGCACTCTCAACGCCGGCCTCAACATCGTCGTCCCGTTCATCGACACGATCCGCAACCGCATCGACCTCCGCGAACAGGTCGTCCCCTTCCCGCCCCAGCCGGTGATCACCCAGGACAACCTGGTCGTCAACATCGACACCGTCATCTACTACCAGGTGACCGACGCGCGGGCCGCGACCTACGAGGTCGCCAGCTACATCCAGGCCATCGAGCAGCTCACCGTCACCACCCTCCGCAACATCATCGGCGGCATGGACCTGGAGCGGACCCTCACCTCCCGCGAAGACATCAACGCCGCCCTCCGCGGCGTCCTCGACGAGGCCACCGGCAAGTGGGGCATCCGCGTCAACCGCGTCGAGCTCAAGGCCATCGAGCCCCCGACCTCCATCCAGGACTCGATGGAGAAGCAGATGCGCGCCGACCGCGACAAGCGCGCCGCCATCCTCCAGGCCGAGGGCGTCCGCCAGTCCGAGATCCTCCGCGCCGAGGGCGAGAAGCAGTCCGCCATCCTCCGCGCCGAGGGCGAGTCCCAGGCCGCGGCCCTGCGGGCCGAGGGCGAGGCCCAGGCCGTCCGCACGGTCTTCGAGGCCATCCACGCCGGCGACCCGGACCAGAAGCTCCTCTCCTACCAGTACCTCCAGATGCTCCCGAAGATCGCCGAGGGCGACGCCAACAAGCTCTGGATCGTCCCCAGCGAGATCGGCGACGCCCTCAAGGGCCTCTCCGGAGCCCTCGGCAACATGGGCCAGGGCGCCCCGGCCCCGTCCTTCACCAAGGACGTCCCGTCCGCCAGGCGAGAAGAACCCACCGTCGACTGACGGATTGCTGACACGTACACGTAACTCCGGGCATGATCGGTGCGAGCCCCTCGACCCTCGCCGCGCGCAGGGCGGGGAGGCGAGCCACTGACCATGTGAGGAAACGGCCTTGTCCATCTGGGAAATGCTGGCGGTCTTCGCCGCCGGCATCGGCGCCGGCGCCATCAACACCATCGTGGGATCGGGGACGCTCATCACGTTCCCGGTCCTCCTCGCGACCGGACTGCCCCCGATCACCGCGAACGTCTCCAACGCCCTCGGCCTCGTCCCCGGGTCCATCAGCGGAGCCATCGGCTACCGCCGCGAACTCAAGGGCCAGACCCGCCGGGTGTTCCGCCTCGGCGCCGCCGCCCTCGCCGGCGGCCTGATCGGCGCGATCCTGCTGCTCGCCCTGCCCTCCGAGGCGTTCGACGCGATCGTGCCCGTCCTCATCGGACTGGCCCTGGTCCTCGTCCTGTTCCAGCCCCGCATCGCCGCCGCCGTCCAGCGCCGTCGCGAGCGCACCGGCAGCGAGGCCCACCCCGACGGCGGCCCCGCGCTCCTCGTCGGCCTCACCCTCGCCAGCATGTACGGCGGCTACTTCGGCGCGGCCCAGGGAGTCCTCTACCTCTCCCTCATGGGCCTGCTCCTCCACGACGACCTCCAGCGGATCAACGCGGTCAAGAACGTCCTCGGCGCCCTCGTCAACGGCGTCGCCGCCGTCTTCTTCCTCTTCGTCGCCGAGTTCGACTGGACCGCCGTCCTGCTCATCGCCGTCGGCTCCACCCTCGGCGGCCAGATCGGCGCCAAGGTCGGCCGCCGCCTCAAGCCCGCCGTCCTGCGCGGAGTGATCATCGCCGTCGGCATCGTCGCCATCCTCCAGCTCACCCTGAAGTGACCCCGGCACGACGGAGGGCCCGCCCCACACCAGGGGCGGGCCCTCCCGTCTCCGTACGAGCCGGAGCCGGCACGAAGCGGCGGCACGTGCCGGCGCCGGTACGGATCAGGCGGCGGCGCGAGCCAGCCACTCCGGCAGCTCCGACCGCTCACCGGCCCGCATCGCCAGCAGCATCGCGTCCGCCGGCGTCGGCACGAACGGCTCGAACAGCAGCGGCATCCCGGCCTGGTCCGGCGTCCGGTCCGCCTTGCGGTGGTTGTCCTCCGCGCAGGAAGCGACCGTATTCAGCCAACTGTCCCCGCCCCCCTGCGCCCGCGGCACCACGTGGTCCACGGTCGTCGCGCGTTTCCCGCAGTACGCGCACCGGTGCTGGTCCCTGACCAGCACCCCCCTCCTCGACCACGGGGCCTGTCTTCGGAACGGCACCCGGACGAAACGGCAGAGCCTGATCACCCGGGGCACCGGCAGGTCCACGGCGGCGGCACGCACCCGCAGATCGGGATGGGACTGCTCCACCACGGCCTTGTCCTGCAGGACGAGCACCACCGCGCGGTTGAGCGTGACCGTCGACAGCGGCTCGAAGCTCGCGTTCAGTACCAGCGTGTCCCGCATGGTGCCCACCTCCCGTTGTGCCGGCCCAGCCCCCCCTTGGGGCCTCCGGGCTTGGGTCAAACGATGGCCGGGCCGGCCGGGGTCGGACAACGTAATTTCGTGCGCAACAAAAGATGCCCGCTTCTGATCTCTCCAAGACCAGAAGCGGGCAAACAACAAACGAACGATCAGCCTGCGGCAGGCGCCGCGTACTCACCGACCAGCTGGGCCCGGCCCAGCGTGTGGAAGCGAAGATTGAATCCGACGGCGGCCGGCGAGGTGTCGGCGTCCGGCCCCAGCTTCTCGGTGTCCACCGCGTACACCGTGAACACATAGCGGTGCGCCGGGTCGCCGGCCGGCGGGGCGGCCCCGCCGAACTCCTTCGCCCCGTAGTCGTTCCGCGCGTGCACGGCCCCGGCCGGCAGCCCCTCGAAGGAGCCCGAACCGGCCCCGGCGGGAAGCTCGGTCACCGACGCCGGGATGTCGAAGAGCACCCAGTGCCAGAACCCGCTGCCCGTCGGCGCGTCGGGATCGAAGCAGGTCACGGCGAAGCTCCTGGTCTCCGCCGGGAACCCCTCCCAGCGCAGCTGCGGGGAGGTGTTCCCCTCCGCGTACACCTGAGCGTCCTTCAGCACCCCGCCGGGCGCCACGTCGTCGCTCGCCACGGCGAACTCCGCCACCGGAGGGTGGAAGGAGTGGGGGAGCGGAGCCCTCTGGCCCTCGGACATGTCGATACCTCCGGACCCGTGCTAGAGCCAGTTGCGACGGCCGCCGACCTCGGCGAGCCACTGGTTCAGGTACGCCTTCCAGTCGGTCGCCCGGTAGTCGTCCAGCCCCACCTTGAACGCGCGGAAGGAGTCGCTGCCCTCGGTGAAGAGGCCCGGCTTCTTGTCCATCTCCAGGACGACGTCCATCTCGCGGTCGTCCGCGACGAAGCTGACCTCGACCTGGTTCAGGCCGTGGTACTGCTGCGGCGCGAAGAACTCGATCTCCTGGTAGAAGGGCAGCTTCTGGCGGGTGCCGCGGATGTGCCCACGCTCCATGTCCGCGCTCTTGAAGCGGAAGCCCAGCTGGATGAAGGCGTCGAGGATGGCCTGCTGCGCCGGCAGCGGGTGCACGTTGATCGGGTCGAGGTCGCCCGAGTCCACCGCGCGGGCGATCTCCAGCTCGGTCCTGACACCGAGCTCCATGCCGTGCAGACGCTGGCCGCCGACCGTGTTGACCGGGGTCTCCCACGGGATCTCCAGACCGAACGGCACCACGTGCACCGCGCCGGCCTTCACCTCGAAGGCGCCACCGAGCCGCACCTTCACGAACTCGACGTCCTGCTTGTGCTCCTGGTCGCCGCCCTCGACCTCGACGCGCGCCTGGAGACCGACGGACAGGCCCTCGATCTGCTGGTCGACGTTGCCGCCCTGGATCCGGACCTCGCCCTGGACGACACCGCCCGGGACCACGTTCTCCTCGGTGAGGACCGTCTCCACGGTCGCCCCGCCGGCACCCAGGCTGGCCAGCAGCTTCTTGAATCCCATGCCACTCACTCCTTCTCGTTCCTGTCCCCTACATACGCGCGACGACCGTAGCGGGTTCCGGAGCGTCCCCCATTACGCTCGGACGCCATGAGCGAGAGCCCCGACCGTACGCCGCTCCCGCGGAGCTTCTTCGACCGCCCCGTCCTGGAGGTGGCCCCGGATCTCCTCGGCCGCACCCTCGTCCGTACGACCGACGAGGGACGGATCGAACTGCGGCTCACCGAGGTGGAGGCGTACGCCGGCGCGATCGACCCCGGCTCGCACGCCTTCCGGGGCCGCACGGCCCGCAACGCGGTCATGTTCGGCCCGCCGGGACACGCCTACGTCTACTTCACCTACGGGATGTGGCACTGCCTGAACCTGGTGTGCGGTCCGGAGGGCGAGGCGAGCGGGGTACTGCTCCGAGCGGGCGAGATCCTGCGCGGCGCGGAGCTGGCCCGCCCCCGCCGCCGCTCGGCCCGCAAGGACGTCGAACTGGCGAAGGGCCCGGCCCGCCTCGCCACCGCCCTGGACGTCCCGCGCTCCCTCGACGGCACCGACGTCTGCGCCGGCCCGGACGCCCCGCTCGCGGTGCTCACCGGCACCCCGCCGGCTCCCTCCCGCATCCGTACGGGCCCGCGCACCGGCGTCGGCGGCGACGGCGCCCCGCACCCCTGGCGCTTCTGGATCGCCGAGGACCCCACGGTCAGTCCGTACCGTCCCCACACGCCCCGGAAGCGCCGACTTGACCCGGCCAGGACGGACGCGTAACGTAGCCCGAGCCGCTTGAGACGGTGGTGCTTCTTCAAAGCACCCCGAGAGCGGCCAACCACTCACTGCGACGAATCCCTACGGGGCTTATTTCGGCATGCCGAAATTGGTTTCGAAAGGCTCGATTATGAGCCGTCGGGGAAATCAGCTAAAGTAGTGGACACGCCGGAAGGCCCCGAGAAAAACAATTCGGGACCGGAAAGCACCGAGGAAATCGGATCGGAAAGATCTGATAGAGTCGGAAACGAAGGAAGCGCC